>DAISIS010000021.1:0-22013 GCA_036821925.1 Pirellulaceae bacterium | reverse complement strand
GGCCGGGTCGACGAGTCCGAACCGCCGGGCCATGGCACGGCCGATCCGCAGGAACCGGCCGTCCCGATCCTTAAAGTAGATGTTATCGGGCAGGGTGGTGAGCAGCGTGTGGAGCAGAAACCGCTCGTGTTCCAGGGCCTTCTCGGCGGCCCGGCGGACATCCACCTCGTGCCGCAGCGTCTGGTTGGCCACGATCAGCTGCGCAGCCCGCTGCTCGACGCGCTGTTCCAGCGTGGCATAGGACTGCTGAAGATCCTCAGCCATCTGGTTCAACGCGTGGGCCAGCACGCCCACCTCGTTGTGTGTCACGATGGGGCAGCGTTCGTCCAGGTTCCCGCGCGCAAAACGATCGGCAAACCGTGCCAGCTCGATCAGCGGACGCGTGATCCGGTAGGAGAAGGCGTAGGAGAGGACCAGGCCGGCCGCGAGCGTGCCGGCGGCCAGGCCGAACGACATCCAGCGCAACCGCCCGAGCGGCTCAAACGCCTCCGCCACATCCATCTTGGCGATCAGGAACCAGTCCTCGTAGCCGAGCGGCCGCAGCACCGCCAGCACGTCACGCCCGTTTCGATCCTGGGTCCGGCCGTACTGCAGGCCGCGTCCCAGATGCTCGCGCAGCAACGGCCAGCTGCTCGGGTCGCGATCGCGCAGCGTCCGGTTCTGGGTGGGGTCCATCAGTTCCATCCGGCCGTCGCGGATGCGGGCCACGACGACTTCGCCCGTCTGCCCCAGGTTGGCATGACCGGTGACCATGGTCAGCATCGGGTTGCTTTCCAGCTCGGCCACCACTACGAACCGGCCCCCGCCGTCGATGGCGATGGGGGCGGCCAGGATGCTGCGCGTCGCAGCCTGGTGGATGGATGGGAACCCCAGCACGAACCGCTCCTGCCCCGTGCGGTATTCGGGCAGACTCACCACCGGCTCCTCCAGCACCGATTTGCCGGTAACGCAGATGGTCTGGCCGGCGGCGTTCACCAGGTGCACGGCCAGCAGCTGTCCCCCTTCCGTGGCCGCATGTGCATGCGTCGACTGAAAGGAGCGCCGGATGTCGTCGATGATGCGGCCTGCGCGCGACGCGAACTGCTGGTCGCTCAGCGCGCCGGCACTGTAGCTCTCGAGCAAATCACCCAGTGCGGCGCTGGTGCTCAACAGACGCATGCGTTCGGCCTGCCGGCCGACAAAGGCGAGCAGTCGGTCACTGCGTTCGGCAGCCTGCGACTTCAGGCGGATGCTGATCTGCTCGTTGATGATGAGGCGCGCGAAGCCATAGCTGGCCACCGTGAGCCCGCCGCCGGTCAACAGGATCAGCGTGGCGACAAACGCCGCCTGACGCACGAACAGGGACGAATGCCGCGGCGCGACATGATCGGCCGCTGCCGTGTCTGCCTGCGCCGGAGGGGTCTTCTCGCTCATGCCCGTGGCTCTCGTCACTAGTCGTTAGACGTTCGCCAGTTACGGCACACGGCGGTCGGCGACGTGACGCTGGAACGTGGCTCTCGAACCATTGTATCCCGGGCCGCCACCGTCACAACGCAGCCGCCCGGCAATTGGATCGGTCGGCGCATCGCCGCGCGCAGGCCGCCGGCCCTGCCGGCAAAGATGCTGCAATCGCTGCGATTGCGAGAACCGTTAAAGTCTGCCAATTCCGGGGGTCGATGAACGGGTTGGACAAGTGCCCGCGTGGTCACGTGCGCGGCGAACGCGTGCGTGCCGGAGGGCACGACTTGGTTGATTCTGGCGTCGCAGTTCAAGGGATACCGCAATACGATGAGCGAGCTGACGGACCGATCGCGAGCGTTCAGCATCCTCATGGCGCTGGTGCTTACGGGCTCAGCCTTAACTGGTTGCTCACGTGGACTTTACCGCCGGCAGGCGGACCGGGAATCCCATTATCTGATTCGCGAGAAGTCGCTGGGGACGCCCTGGGCCGTTCCCGATGCGTTCACGATCGATCCCGATCCACGCTCCCGGTTCTTCGACCCGGCGGACCCGGATTGCCCCCAGCTGCCGCCCGCCGGGCCGCAGCTCTATCAGTACAAACTGCCTGAGTTGAGCCATCGGGGGGGCCGGCCCGTGGAGTCGCTGCCAGCGTCCCTGGAGACGCAACCGGCCGACGCACCCGAACTGCCGGTGCCGCAGGATGTGCTCCGGACCGATGCCGCGAGCGCCGGGAACCGACCGCTCCAGGCCGGTCAGGGTCCGCTGCGGCTGGTGGCATTCGCCGAGGATCCGGCGCCGGCCGGGCCGGCCTCCGCGGCGCCGGGCCAGGCCGCCGATCCGTTTCTGGATGACATCAGCAGCACCACGGATTCGCAGGCCGGCACGAAGGAGCTGAAGTTCCAGCCGGTGGGGCGTCCTTACTGGAACGATGTGCCCGACCAGTGCGTGGCGCGCATGCTTGACTTTCCGAGTGTCCGGGAGGAGTACCGGATGTCGTTTGGCACGCCCCCGCCGGCCGCACTGCTCAGCACCGCGCCGCGCATGACAGTCCACGACCTGTTCGAGCTGGCGCTGCTCAACAGCCGGGAGTATCAGCGCGAGAAGGAGGCGTTGTACCAGGCCGCGTTAAGCCTGTCGCTGGAGCGGTTTGCCTATGCGACGAAGTTCACAGCCCGCGGGAACACCGTCGACACCGCTTACACGCACCACCGCGTCGACGGCACCACGGTCAATACGCTGACCGTGCCCAGCGCCGTCAGCGGCGAGAAACTGCTGGCCAGCGGTGGCACGCTGCTGGGGCGGTTCGCCAACGACGTGGTGCTCACGTTCAACGGGCCGACCGGTTTTGCAGCCGACATCAGTTCGGAAATGCTGTTCGAGATCACGCAGAGCGTGTTCCAACGCGACGTCGTCCTGGAACCGCTCATCCAGTCGGAACGGGATCTGGTGTATGCCGCGCGCCGGTACGCGCGATATCGCCGGGAGTTCTTCTTTGACGTGGCCCGCACCTACTACTCCATCCTGCTGACCTGTCGCGGCATCGAAATCGACGCCCAGAACTACTTCGCCCAGGTGCGCAACTACGAACAGGCGCGCGAGGAAGTCGGATCCGAGATTTCAGAGGCGCCCAACGTAATCGCGCTCAACCAGTACGAACAAGGGGTCTTGACCGCCCGCAGTTCGCTGATCCGCCAGTGCTTGCAGCTGGAGGATGAACTGGACCGCATGAAGCTGACGTTCGGGCTGCCGACCGAGACCCCGATCGACGTGGACCTGACAGAACTCGAACAGCTGACACTGCGGGACATGATCGAGGTGAACCGGGCGCAGGCGCATCGGTGGCAGGTGCGGCTGCGGACGCTGCGCGCGAAGGACCCGGAAGACAATCACGGCGACATCCTGACCGCCGATTACTCGATGGCCGAACGCCTGATCACCTGGTTCAGGCAGCGCCGCCGGGTCGATCCGACGATCGAGGAGCCGGTCGATCTGTACCGGCAGCGGGCCCGTTTCCGGCTCGACGCCGCACGGCTGGATGCCCTGGACGAACGCAAGAATCTGCAGGAGGTGCAGGCGGCCGACCCGCCGAAACAGCGCATTCTGGTGTTTCAGCGGCAGATTGACATGATCAACAGTCTGGCGACCGTGGTGCAGCGCCAGGGACAGCTGGGGACACGCCTGGACCTGCCGGCCGGGACGCTCGATGCGGCGCGGGCGGAGTACACCGCTCAGCTGGAGGAATTCGAGCGACTCCAGCAGGGGCTCAGCGACGCGCTGGCGAACAACGCGGACGACACCGTGATTGTGGGCTTGATTGAGGGGGCCACCCGGGTGCTCGCCACGCTCGATCGCCTCTCCCAGGAACTGGACGTGCTGATCTACGGCCATCCGGTGGAGAGCGTTTCGCTGCAGGAGACGCTGGAGCGCACGGAGGTGCTGATGACCACCGCGCAGGCGGCCTTTGACGCGGCCGGCCAGGGGCTGCCCCCGGTCGACATCAGCGTCGATGATGCGATGCTCACGGCGCTGGTGCAGCGGCTGGACCTGATGAACGAGCGGGGGGCGCTGGCCGACCGCTGGCGGGAGATCAAGATCGCCGCCGACGAGTTGCGGTCGCGGCTGGACCTGAACGCGAGTCAGACGATCGGGACGGCGAAGAACCGCCCGTTCGACTTCTCCACCGACAACGCCACCACGCGTCTGCGGCTGGCCTGGGACCTGCCGCTCAACCGGAAGGGCAATCGGAACCTGTACCGCCGCACGCTCATCAACTACAACGCCGGGCTACGGGATCTGCAGCAGTACGAGGATGCGATCAAGCAGCAGGTGCGCAGCCAGCTGCGCAACCTGGAGGAGGCGCGCGTGCAGTATCCGATCAGCGTCGCGCAGGCCGCGCTGGCCGAAGAACAGGTGCTCAGCACACGGCTGCAGCTGATTCTGGGACTGCCCGGGGTTCGGGCCCCCGACCTGCTCACCGCGTATAACGACTCGCGCATCGCGCTGGGCGCGATGGTCGACCTGCGTATCGGTTACATTGTGGAACGCGCGCAGTTCGCGCTCGAGATGGAAGCCATGATGCTCGACGATATGGGCTTCTGGCCCGACGTGAACAACCCCCAGTACCAGCCGCAACCCGACTTCGTGTATCCCTGGAATGCGGGTTCGGCCTACGGGGACTTCCCGGCGTTCCTCCGCGTTTCGCGCGAACTGCGCGGCATGCTCAACTATGCTCCGCCCGGCGCGTCGCCTCGCCTGCGGCCCGACGCGGGCGCGGCCCCTGCTGAGCCGGTTGAAGCGGGTGCCCCGGGTGAAGCGGGCCAGACAGGTGAGCCGGCGGCATTGCCGCCCCCTGCGCCAGCCGAGCCCGCGGCCGACCGGCGCTGAGTCCGCGCTCGGACCCGCCGACGGTCAGGAACGCCGCGACGCCCAGTCCCGCGGCGCCGGCAAACAGGGCGCCCAGCAGTGCGCGGCGGAGCCAGATGCGCCACAGCAGCTCGTGCTCCAGCACCTCGCGCATGGCTTCGTCACCCATGACGCGCGCCCGATGCAGCGCCACATTGGGCTCCGGTGCATCGGTGGCCAGCAGCGCGAACGCGGTTACGAGCAGGGCCAGGCAGAGCACGAGGCAGGCGGGAGCCAGGAATCGTTGCATGGCCGGTCTCGCTACTCGTGACGTAACGCCTCGATCGGATCCATCATCGCGGCGCGCCGCGCCGGATACATGCCAAACATGATACCAGTGGCCACCGAAATGCCAAAGGCGAGCATGATCGACCACCAGCTCAGCACGGTCTCGATCTCCGATGTGGCCGTGACGATCAGCGGTATGACGACACCCACCAGGATCCCGAGCACCCCGCCGGTCGAGGACAGGACCGTGGTTTCGACCAGGAACTGGCGGGTGATGTCCCGGCGCCGCGCTCCGAGCGCGCGGCGGATGCCGATCTCACGCGTCCGCTCCGTGACCGTCGCCAGCATGATGTTCATGATGCCGATGCCCCCCACGAGCAAGGCGATTCCCGCGATCGAGCCCAGCACGAGATTCCAGATCCGCTTCTCTTGTTCGGCCTGCCGCAGCAGCTCCAACGGGACCTGGATCTCGTAGTCGTTGTCCTTCGTGTGCGTCTTCTCCAGCAGGGAGCGGGCCATCGCCGCCGTCTGGCTGACCAGCTTCTCGCTGGCCACCGTCAGCGTGATCTCGCTCAGCTGCGTCCGTTCAAACTCGACCGATCCGGCGCGCACGATCAGCTGCAGTTCGCCGAACCGGCGGCGGGCGGCGGTCAACGGGATGTAGACGTCGTTGTTGAAGTTCGATTGGCTCATGGCACCCGGCCGTTCGTTTCCGCTCGACTGCTGGTCCAACACGCCCACCACGCGGTAGGCGCTGGGCCCCAGCAGCAGGTCTTTGCCCAGCGGATCCTCGTATCCGAACAGGCGCTGGGCCGCCCCCGCTCCCAGCACGCATACGTTGGCCGTCACGTGCAGGTCGGTATCGGTGAGAAAGCGGCCGCGGCGCACCGCCAGGTTCTTCACCTTCAGGCACTCGGGAGTCGTGCCCAGGATGCGGGCGTTGGCCATCCGGCGGCCTCCATGCTGCGCGTCTTTCCGCAACAAGGCGATCGGCAGAGCCCGCACGACGGTGGGAAGCGTGTCGCGCAAACGCTCGAAATCGCGGTACTTCAGCCCGTACTCCAGCACCCGGCTGTTCTGCTGCTGCGTGGCACTGCTGTTGCTGGACTCCCCCTCGTTCTCCGGCTCGGGCTTGATACTGCGCACGATCACATTCGTCGCACCCAGCTCTCGGATCTGCTCCACCGCCTTGCGTTTCGAGCCTTCACCGATCGCCAGCATGGCGATGACCGATCCCACCCCCAGGATCGTGCCGAGCATGGTCAGGAAGCTCCGCAGTTTGTGCAGCAGCAGATTGCGGACGCCAAGTTGTAGGGTGATCCACAGCATGGGCAGGTGACTGGTCCTGGTTACTGGTCCTGGTTCCGGGGGGAGTCGGTTCCGGTGGAGGAGGTGGAGGGGGTGGAGGGGGTGGAGGGAGCCACAGTGGACGGCTCGCGCGGCGCCCGCTTCGGGGCACCCTCTGGGGCGGGCCGTTTTCCGCCAGGCGCGGCGGTGTGCGGGGCGGCCGCCGCCGACTCGCCCGGCGGACCGGTCTCGACGTCCGGCGGCGCCGCGTCCGGCGCCGCGTCCGCGTCACTGGCCTCGACCGTCCCCGCGGCGGCATCCGCCTCTGTGACGGTTGACTCGGCATCCTTCGCGTCCGGCGTGTCCTTCGCGGACTTCTTCGCACCCGACTTCTTCATGGCCGCTGCTGCCTGCTCCTCGACGAGCGACATCGGATTCAATACGACGATGTCGCCCTCTGCGAGTCCCTCCTGGACCTCGACGAACTTGTCATTCGACTTCCCCAGCTTCACTTCCCGCCGCTCCGGGCGCCCGGCAATCTGCAGATAGCACCAGTTCTTGTCGGCCCGCTGCACGATCGCCTGGATGGGCACGCTCAGCACGTTCTCCAGCTGCTCGATGTCGATCTCCACCACGGCGGTCATGCCCGGCTTGAGTTGCGTGACCTCTTCGTCAATGGTGACGATGGTCTTGTAGACCTTGGTGTCGGAGCCGAGCCAGCCGCCCTGGTCCGGCAGGACTGCCACCGACTTGACCGTCCCGTTATAGATGCGATCCGAGAACGCATCCACACGCACGGTGGCCCGCAGCCCCGCGCTGACTTGGTCGAGCACCGATTCGTGAACTGCCGTGTTGACCTGCATGCGGGTCAGATCGGGGATGGACAGAATCTCCTGCCGTTCCCGCACGAAGGCCCCCTCTTCAATGACGGCGCCGCGGTTCCAGCGTCCTTCCTCGGTGGCGTACGCGACCATGCCGTCCTGCGGTGCCCGGATCGTGCATTTGGCCTTCTGGGCCGTGTAGCGATCGAACCGTTCCTTCTCCTTGGCGTAGGCGTTGTCCGCGTTGTCTTTCGCGGCCTGGGCCTGGGCCAGGTCCGACTCGTTGTTCCGCACCACCTGTTCGCGATTCTTGATGGCCGTGTCGAGCTTGCCCTGGCGGTTGATTTTCTCCGCGCGGTACGTGTACACCTGCAGCTGCCGGCTGCGGGCCATCTGGCCGGCCAGTTCGGCATCTGCTTTGAGCAGTGCCAGTTTCGCCGCGGACAGATCCCCCTTGCTCTTGTATCCCAGGTCGTAGAGCAGCTTGAAGGCCTCGTAGTCAGACTTGCAGATCAGCTGCGCGGCCCGCGCATTCTGGATCTCCATTTCGATGTTCTGCAGTTCGATCTGGTACGTCCCGCCGTCGTCGTCTTCGTAGGAATCGACGTCGATCTGCGCCAACTGCACCGCCAACTCGGCTTCCGCCAGGTTGGTTTCGTTCTGGGTGATCTGGTTGCGATATTTGGACTCGGCCTGCGTCTTCTCCGCTTCGGCCCGTTTGAGCGCCAGGAACTGAGTGTCCAGCCGCTCCTGCAGCGGCGCGGAGTCCAACTCCACCAGCAGGTCCCCCTGCTTGACCGAACTGCCGTTGGGCACGATGAACAGGATCTGCGTCCCGACCACGCCCGAACGGTCGCCGCCGAAATTCTCGACCTCGCAGATGATCTGCTCCGTCTTCTGACTCTCCAGGTTGCCCCGTTCGGTGACCGCAATGGGCAGTGTGCCGCGGCGCACAGTGTAATACACCAGCGACTCGTCGGTGCTCGCCGTGCCCGTGACCACGGCGCGCAGCCCGAACCCCAGTACCACCAGGCTGGCAACCGCCAGCAGTGGGACAAACCAGCGGCGCCGCCGCACCGGTGCCCACGGCTTCGAACTGGCCGTCGCCGCCGCCCCTGCGGTGGCTCGGCGCCCCGGTGTCTGCGGTTGTTTCGTCTGCGTCGCACTCATCCCGTTCGCTCCTCTGCCGACGCCGGCCAGCGTCGGCGATAACTCAATGTCCTATCGTATTCGCTCGCCGGCGAATCCGCCACGCAAAATCGACATAACCTGACGCGCCGGGGGGGCGATTTCTGCGGCTGCCTCTCCCGAGCGTCTAACCCTGTGCCGCACCGGCGGTTTCGCAAAACGGGCTGTCCCCCGCTGAAACGCCCCAAATTGGTCTGGGGTGCAGCCCGCATTTGACCTACAATCCGCCACCCCAATCACGTGCAGTCCGCACGATATTCCGAGCTTGAAACGGGTAGACACATGTGGCTCAACCTGGACGAAGTCGTGGCCATGCAGCAGGCGGCCATCGTTCGCTGGCACCGCCAGGAAGTGGACAACCCATTTTCGGGGTTCTTGGCGATCGCCTGCCATCAGTGCTCGCTGAATTATCTGCTTTGGCACGAGGAGGATGCGGCCCGCAGTCCGGTCGCTCAGGACGGTGAGATCGCCCTGATCAAACGCACCATCGACCAGCTCAATCAGCAGCGAAACGACTATATCGAACGCATGGACCTGTGGATCGCCCAGACGCTGCTGGCCCGCCATGTGAAGCCGGCCGACGGTGCGACGCTCAATACCGAGACCCCCGGCAGTGCCATCGACCGATTGGCCATCCTGGCCCTGCGGATCTACCACCTGGAGGAGCAGCTGCGGCGTCCCGAGGTGGACGCCCAGCATGTGCAGGCGGTGGAAAACAGACTGTCCATCTGCCGTCTGCAGCGGGACGATTTATTCCGTGCCGCCTGCCAGCTTGTGGAGGACATCTTCTCCGGTCGCAAACGGCACCAAGTCTATCGACAATTGAAGATGTATAATGATCCGAGTCTGAACCCGTATCTCTACAAGACCGTACAGTGGCGGCAGACGACGGCCTCTGGGACGGACAGCGCCCGGAGGGACGTCCGTGCCGGGGTCTGATGCAAGGCGGCTGTGAGCCGGCCCGGGGTGACGTGCCAGCTATGAAGCGAATCGTGTTCTCTCGCGGCGGCGGAACGAGGCCGGCGCCCCGACGCTGGACGCCGGGGGGCCGGTCGTGTGTGATCGTCTGCACGCTGGGGGTCATCTGCGCTGCGGGGCCGCTGTGGGGACAGTCGGTCCCGGCGCCGCAGCAGACCCGGGCGGAAACGCCGTCCCCGGCTCAGATCGCGCAGTGGGTGCGAGAGCTCGATGACAGCCGCTTTGTGGCCCGCCGCAACGCCACGGAGCGACTGATAGCGGCCGGTCCGGCGGCGATTGAGCCGCTGGCCCAGACGCTGCCCGGAAGCAGTCTGGAGGTGGCGACGCGCGGCATCTACGTGCTCAAATCGCTGGCCTTGAGCAAGGATATCGCTACACAGGACGCCGCTGCGGATGTGCTGCAGCAGCTGGCCACATCGGCCTCCAGATCGGCGGCGCGGCAAGCGGCCGCTGCCCTGGCCACGCTGGGCGAACTGCGCCAGCAGCGGGCGATCCGGGAGCTGGAGGAGCTGGGCGCGCGCATCTCGATCAACGACCAGATGATCGTCTTCGCACCGGTCGTCGGTCTGAGTGTGGAGATTGGCCCGGACTGGCAGGGCACCGCCGCCGATCTGCAACGCTTCCGCTGGCTGACCGACGTCCAGTCCGTGTCGTTCATCGGTCAGCAGATCACCGACGAATGGGTCCAGCACGTCGCGCACCTGACAGGTGTGGAACGGGTGCTGGTCAAGCACGCGCAGATCTCCAACGACGCGGTCAGGTCTATCGCCCAGCTCAAACGGGTCGCGACTGTCGATCTCATGTATACGCCCGTGGATGACGCGGCGCTGGAGTATCTGAAGGGTATGAAGACGGTCCGGGAAGTGAACCTGTTCGGCACCAACGTCACGCCCGACGGGGCGCGGCAGTACGAGTTGGCGGCGTCCAACGTGCGGGTCACCTACAAGATGGGCGCGTTTCTGGGCGTGCGCTGCCAGGAACCGCCGCTGGCCTGCCAGGTGGTCCAGGTCGTGGCGGACAGCGCGGCCGCCAATGGAGGCATCGAAGTCCTGGATGTGATCGTCCGCTACGCCGGGCAGCCGATTGCCAATTTCGACGACCTGCGGGAGCAGATCGGCAAGAACAAGGTCGGGGACTCGGTCCTGATCCAGGTGGTCCGCGGCGCCGAGCCGGTCAGTGGGGTGGTGGAACAACGGGGGGACCTGGACCTCGGACTGGAGGTGGCCCCCCTGTCCTTCGGCTGCAAAGTGCAGCGGCTGTCGAAAGACGGAGCGGCGGCCAAGGCGGGACTGCGCGTCGGGGATGTAATCATGGAACTCAACGGACAGTACGTCACCAACGGCGACGAACTGTCCAAGGTGATCACGCCGCTGGGTGCCGACGCCCCGCTCGAATTCCGCGGGCTCCGAGGCCCCAGCAGCACACGCCTTTTGAGCCGGCGTGTGACGTTTGGCGAGTGGACCGAGTCGCGGCAATGAACGATGACGGGGCACCCCTGTTCTGCGCTCGCTGCCTCAAACCGTTGACGGCCGGCCGCGGCGAATTCTACGTGGTGGTGATCGATGCCGTGGCCGATCCCACGCCGCCGGAGTTCACACAGGAGGATCTGCAGCGCGACGTGCGCAGCGAAATCACCCGCCTGCTGCGACAACTAGAGAACTGCTCGCCCCGCGAACTGATGGATCAGGTGCTCCGCCGCACCGTCATTCATCTCTGCAACCAGTGCTTCGCCGGCTGGATCGAAGACCCGGCCGGCTGAGCCGGTCAGGGGTGCGCCAGTTCGACGCCCAGCGCCTGGAGCCGGGGCACGGCCGCGGCATGCGCTTCCTGCAGCACACTCTCGATCGATACGGCCGCCCCACCCTGCTGCTTGCTCACGTCCGCCGCCGTCATGAAGGCGAAAATCTCCAGCGTCTCATCCTTGGTCACCGGCGGCTGGCCGGAGCGGAAGAACAGGCCAATCTGCACGACCAGCGGCCGGTAACCCTCGAACTTCCCCAAGTACTGGGTGCCGGTCGATCCGAAGACGGTCCCCCCGTAGTCGTGATGGGCCGGGGGCCGAATGCCGCGGAATGTGCCGATGCGACCCTTGTCCCAGACTCCGACTACCAGGTCCGTCCCCGGCTCCGCCACACGCCGGACCTGCTGGCAGCCCGTACCCATCACCGTGAACAACAGCTCCACTCCGTGAATGCCATACCAGTACAAGTCGGGATGCGTTTCCTCCAGCGAACAGGGGCTGAAGGCGTCGCACCCCACCACGTCCCCCACGGCGCCTTGACGCGCTTCCGGAGCGCCCGGGAGATACCGCAGCGACGACGAACTGAAGACCGGCGACTGAAAATGCTCGGCCGCCAGGAAGATGGCGACCGCGTCAGTGAGTGAACCGGCCAGCGGCTTGTCGATGAACATCGGCTTGCGCGCCCGGAAAACCGGCAACGCCTGCTCCAGATGCGGACGCCCGTCGTTGGACTCCAACAACACCGCATCCACCTGCTCCACCAGCTGGTCGATGGAATCCACGATCGTGACTCCCAACTCCCGCACCACACGCGTGTATTCGGGCACCCGCTCAACACTCGACTGGATGTCCGCACTCCCCTGCGGATAGGCGGCCACCACACGCATCCCCTGCAGCTCGCCCGGGGCGTCCGTCCCGTTGAACTCCTTGGCGAACGCCACCGCATGGCTCGTATCCAGCCCGATGATGCCAATCCGCACGTCCGTTTCACCCGCCGGCGACTGTCCCCAGACGATCGCGCACGACGTGGACAGCCACATGACCAGGCAGGACAGCACAGCCGAACGATTCATGTTCATTCTCCAATCGATGTCAAGTTGTCGGGATCCGAAGGGGATGCGGCAGACGGCGGTTACTACACTTCAGGACGCCAGCCCGGGGCATACTCCCGCCCCCACAGCGCAGCGGCCTCCGCGTCGTCACGAATGTGCCCGGTGCCGGGATCGATCTGCAGCGCGCGCCCGACGCGCTGCGCGATGTTGCCCAGGTGACACAACAACGCGCTGCGGTGCCCATCTTCGATGTCCGCTGCGGGACGGCCCCCTTCGCGGATGCAGCGCAGAAAACTGTCAATGTGGTCCAGCTCGCCGGCCGGCCCCGATTGGTCGGCCACCAGCTTGTGCTGCAAATCGTAGATCCGGTAGCCGACGTCAAACACCTCCAGCGTGCCCTGGTCCCCGTGAAAGGCCGCGATCGCCGCCCGGGTGCCACCCGGTTCCGTTGGCGAACAACTGAGCCCTTCCCAGGTGGCCAACCGCGGACCAAACTCGAACGTCACCACGTGCGTATCGGGCGTCTCCTGATCGTCGTCGTGCCAGTAGCGCCCCCCGGACGACGCCACCCGCGTTGGGAAGTCCACCCCCATGCCCCAACGTACCAGGTCCAACGCGTGCACTCCGTTGTTGCCCAACTCGCCGTTGCCCCAGTGCCAATGCCAGTGCCAGTTGTAGTGGACCAGGTTGTCCTTGTAGGGACGTCGCGGCGCCGGGCCCTGCCAGAGGTCGAAATCGAGCCACGCGGGCGGGTCCATCACCTGACCCCGACCAATCCCCGGACGTCGCGCACGATACCACGACCGCGCGTAACGAATCTCGCCAATCACCCCTTCACGCAGCTTGTTCATCCCCTCCACAATCACACCGTAACTGCGGCGCTGAGTGCCCGTTGCCACCACCCGGTTGTGTTTGCGGGCCGCCGCAAGCGCCAGCTCGCCTTCCTCGGCCGTATGACTGCACGGCTTCTCCACGTACACGTGCTTGCCCGCCGCACAGGCCAGAATCGTGGCCGGAGCGTGCCAGTGATTGGGTGCCGCAATGATCAACGCGTCCACCTGCGGATCGTCCAACACACGCCGGAAATCCCCCACACCCTGCGGCTCACGTGCACCCGTGTCCGGGACCTCTTTGAGCGCCGCGATCGTCGCCTCGATCGCCCGCGAATCCACATCACACAGGTAGGCTACCTCCACACCCGGCCGACTGGCGAAGCTCTGAGCCAACGCCCGTCCACGCCCGTTGACGCCCATCACGCCCACTCGCAGACGATCCGCTACACTCGACGCCTGCTGGGCAGTCGACGCAGCCGTACAGGCCGCCACACTTGTCCCCGCCGTCCACTGTAAGAACCGTCGTCGATCCAGCTTCTGCCACATACCCGTGTTCCTTACAAACTACCCGCAAAGCACCTGCCGAACGCGAGGCCGGAACCCCAGTATACGCTCATCCAACACCTGTGAGGACACCCCGGCAAGAACTGAAGTGCCTGGCCAAAACCGCCGATCGTTCTAGTATGGACTGTAAATACTTGACTGAGTTAATAATGGTAGTTATTATTGCACGGCCAGTAGGGTGTGGCCTGAGGGTGTGCGGCTGGGGGTGGGCAATCTGGGGGTTGGCCGGGTGGTGCGTGGAGTTAAGGTATCAGGTGCGAGTGCGGAGGTGGGGCCGCAGCGAGACTCAGGAACGAAATCATGAGCGGGAGCGTGTGCAAGACCCTGGAAGAGAGGCCTATGACCGATCTGCCAACTCGGCCGCCGTTGCGGCTTTTTGATCCGTCGCAGCGGGCAGTTCCGCACGAGGTGGCGGGCCCTCTGGAGTCGGAGGACGGCCGCCTGGAACCGACTCCGGAGCTGTTATCAGAGCTGAGCGCGGAGAGTGCGCGTTTGGAGACGGCGTCTCCGCAGGAGGTGCTGCGGTGGGCGGTGGACCGCTTTGGCCGGCGGTTCACGATGGCCACGGCGTTTGGTCCGGAGGGCATGGTGCTGATCCACATGCTGGCCGGGCTGGCACCGGAGACTCCCATTTTCAATCTCGACACGGGTTATCAGTTCCCCGAGACGCTGGAGTTGCGGGAGCGGGTAGCGCGGCGGTATGGCATCGAGGTGGAGATGAAGCGGCCTGAGCTGACGGTGGCGCAGTACGAGGCGTTGCATGGAGGGCCGCTGTACCGGACGGACCCGGACCGCTGCTGTCACGACCGCAAGGTGCGGGTGTTGCGGGATGCGATCCGGGGGATGCAGGCGTGGGCCAGTGCGATTCGGCGGGATCAGAGTCCGGACCGGGCGCGGGTGCCGATCGTGGGTTGGGACGGCAAATTTGCGCTGGTGAAGGTGAGCCCGCTGGCCAACTGGACGAAGAAGGACGTGTGGGATCTGATCGTGAAGCACGACATACCGTACAACCCGCTGCACGATCAGGGGTATCCCAGCATCGGGTGCCAGCCGTGCACGCGGAGCGTGCTGTGTGGCGAAGACGAACGGGCGGGGCGGTGGAGCGGGTTTGCCAAGACCGAGTGTGGTCTGCACTGCGCGAAGGACTGAGCGCGGCTGGTTCGGGCGCCGCGGACGCAGTGGACGCCGCGGACGCAGTGGAGCCGATTTGATTTGCCTGGGACCCCCTGGTTATGGTCAAATACCGGCCGGGACTCGGTGGTAGTCCACTGACCCACCAGACCTGTCCAAATTCCGACCTCGAGACGACCGCGCGTGAATGTTTCTGCGAAGACTGTGTACGCCTGTCTGGCGATCATCGAGCTGGGTGCCAACTATGGTGCCGGGCAGCCGCTGCAGATTGGCCTGATTGCGAAGCGACACGGCATTCCGTCGCGTTTTCTGGTGCAGATCCTGCTGCAGATGAAAGGCGCCGGCTACGTGTCGAGCACGCGGGGCGCGGCGGGGGGGTACCAGCTGATCAAGGATCCGAGCACCATTACTCTGGCCGACGTGATGTCGGTGATTGAAGGGCGCAGCCGTCCGGCGACCACGGGCACCACGCATCAGTCGGCGGCGTTGCGGGTGTTGCTCTCCGTGTGGGACGAGATCAGGCGTGCGGAGCGGCTGGTGCTGGAGCAGACCACGATTGCCAGTCTGGTGGAGCGTGTGCACGGCGACGCGGAGCAGATGTACTTCATCTGACTTCACGATCCGCCGCCCGCCGGGCGCTGCGGCGTGGCAGGCAGGCTGGGGATCCCGATCAGTGGATCATGCCGCGGCGGGTGAGGAGCGTCATGAGCTGATCGACGCACGCGTCGACCGACGCCTGATCGGGGCGGAGCACGAGATCGGGGTTCTCGGGCACTTCGTAGGGCGCCGAGACGCCCGGGAAGTTGACAATCTCGCCGGTATCGGCCTTGGCGTACGCGCCGTCGACGTCCCGTTGGCGGCAGGCGTCGAGCGGGGTGGCCAGGTGGACGATCAGGCAGCGTTCGGGGCCCACGACCTCCCGCACACGCTGCCGCACTTCCTCGCTGGGAGCGACGAAGGCGGCGATACAGATCAGGCCGGCGTCGTTGAGCAGCTTGGCGATCTCCGCGCTGCGCCGCAGATTCTCGGACCGCTCCTCCGACGTGAACCCCAGTTCGCGGCTGATGCCGCGGCGCATATTTCGCGCGTCGAGCACGGTGCAGGCGCGGCCCAGGTCGAACAGTCGCCGTTCGAGCGCGTAGGCGAGGGTGGTTTTGCCCGAGGCGGTCAGGCCGGTCAGCAGGATGGTGACCGGCTGCTGGCCGTACCGGGCGGCCCGTTCCGCCGCCGTCACGTGGCTGGCTTCCGTGTCGGGGATCAGTCCCACCGGTTCGGCGTCCCAGTGATCGAGGCGGTCCTCGCGGGTGGCCCGGTCGAGGATCATGCCGGCCCCGACCGTCCGGTTGGTGAGGCGGTCGATGATGATCAAGCCGCCGGTGGCCCGGTTGCGCCGGTAGCTGTCGTGGGCAATCGGCTGGCTCAGCGTGATGGCGCAGCGGCCGATCTCGTTGAGTTGCAGGCGGGTGGATTCCTGGCGGTGGAGCGTGTTGACATCGACGCGGTACCGCAGCGCGCTGACGGCGCCGGTGATCATCTTGGTGGTGTGTTTGAACAGGTAGGGCTTGCCCGCCTCCAGCGGCTCTTCCGCCATCCACACCACCATGGCCTCGACACGCGGTTCCAGTCGCGGAGCGTTGCCGGGTCGTACGAGCATGTCCCCGCGGCTCACGTCGATCTCGTCGCTCAGCGTCAGGGTGATCGCCTGCGGGGCGAACGCCTCACGCAACTCGCCGTCGAACGTGACGATGGATTTCACACGGCTCGTCTTGCGCGACGGCAGGGCCATCACCTCGTCTCCCTGACGAATGATCCCGGACGCCACCGTACCGCAGAAACCCCGGTAGTCGAGGTGGGGCCGGTTGACGAACTGCACGGGGAACCGGAAGTCCTCCAGGTTGCGGTCGGACCCGATGTACACGGTTTCCAGGAAGCCCAGTAGTGTGCTCCCCTGGTACCACGGCATGTGCGGGCTGGGATCGACGACATTGTCCCCCCGCAGTGCCGAGATGGGGATGAAGTGGACGTCGGGCAGGTCCAAGCGGGCCGCGAAGTCCCGGTAGTCGCTGCGGATCTGCTCGAACACGTCCAGCCGATAGTCCACCAGGTCCATCTTGTTGATGGCCACCAGCACGTGGCGGATGCCCAGCAGGGAGGTGATGAACGAGTGGCGTTTGGTCTGCGTCAGCACGCCGTAGCGTGCGTCGATCAGGATGATCGCCAGGTCGGCCGTCGACGCGCCGGTGGCCATGTTCCGTGTGTATTGCTCGTGTCCCGGCGTGTCAGCGATGATGAACTTCCGGCGGGCCGTGGAGAAGTAGCGGTACGCCACGTCGATGGTGATGCCCTGCTCCCGCTCCGCTTTCAGGCCGTCGGTCAACAGCGCCGGATCGAAGCCGCCGCCGGTCGTGCCGTGGATCTTGGAGTCGCGTTCGATGGCGGCCAGCTGATCCTCATAGATCATTTTCGAGTCGTACAGGAGGCGCCCGATCAGCGTGCTCTTGCCGTCGTCCACGCTGCCGCACGTGAGGAACCGCAACAGCTCCTTGTTCTCGTGCTGTTGCAGGTAGGCGTTGATGTCGGTAGCGATGAGTTCAGATTGATGCGACATGGCTGTGTGGACTCGTCATAGGTCGCCGGGCGGCCGGTGTCTGGTCGGTGCACCGGCCCGCTCGGCGCGTGGACCGAACGCTCAGAAGTACCCGCGTTTCTTCTTCTCTTCCATCCCCGCCCCGCCTTCGTCGAGGTCGATGAGCCGCCCCTGCCGCTCGGACGTCTTGGTCAGCAGCATCTCCTGGATGATGTCGGGCAGCGTCGTGGCGTGCGACTCGATGGCGCCGGTCAGGGGATAGCAGCCGAGGGTCCGGAAACGGACCTGCTTGACCTGCGGCTGTTCGCCCGGTCGCAGCCGCAGGCGGTCGTCGTCGACCAGGATCAGCACACCGTCCCGCACGACCACCGGCCGGGGGGCGGCGAAGTAGAGCGGCACGATCGGGATCTGCTCGAGGTGGATGTACTGCCAGACGTCCAGCTCGGTCCAGTTGGACAGCGGGAAGACCCGGATACTCTCCCCTTTGTTGACCTTCGCGTTGTACAGGTTCCACAGCTCAGGGCGCTGATTCTTCGGGTCCCAGGCATGGTTCCGGTCGCGAAACGAATAGACACGTTCCTTGGCCCGCGACTTCTCCTCGTCCCGCCGCGCGCCGCCGAATGCCGCGTCGAACTGGTACTTGTTCAGCGCCTGCTTCAGCGCGTCGGTCTTCATCACCTCCGTGTGCTTTTCGCTGTCGTCCAGCGGGTGGATGCCCAGCTGCTGCCCCGCTTCATTGATGTAGACCAGCAGCTCTAGTCCCAGCTCCCGCCGCACGTACGACTCCCGGAACTCGATCATCTCGCGGAACTTCCAGGTGGTGTCCACATGCAGCAGCGGGAAGGGGGGCTTGGCCGGGTAGAAGGCCTTCCGGGCCAGCTGCACCATCACCGAGGAGTCCTTGCCGATCGAGTAGAGCATGACCGGATTGTGGAACTCGGCCGCCACCTCGCGAATGATGTGGATGCTCTCGGCTTCCAGTTGCTTCAGATGCGTCAGACTGTAGTTTGACATAGAGACTCGGTCGCTCTCCAGGAGAAGGGCCGCGGGGACGTGTGCTGGGAGTATAGGGAAAGCCGCATCGGTCCTCAACTGCATCCGCCGGGACGTGTCCGCGCCACCTGCAGGATGACGCTCTCGGACGTTGTGCCTTCGAGCGGATACACGGCCGCGCGCCGCAGTTCGAGGTGTTTGAGCAGTCCGCGCTCCCGCGCCTCGGCACGCTCGTCCACCCACTTCGGCCCTTTGACCAGCAACAGACGCCCGATCGATGCCCAATGGGGCTCGAACCAGCGGAGGATCTTCCAGAGCGGGCCGACGGCCCGCGCGACCACCGCGTCGAAGCGGAGGTCCTCCAGCAACTGTTCGGCACGGCAGTGGTGCACCGCCACCGGCAACGCCAGCTCGCCGGCGATGGCCGCCAGCACGCGGGCCTTCTTCTGCATCGACTCGCACAGCGTCATGTCCAGGTCGCTGCGCAGCACGGCCAGCAGGATTCCTGGGACGCCCCCGCCACTCCCCACGTCCAAGACCTCTTCCTGGGGTGAGAGCAGCTTGGCTAACTCCAGACTGTCCACCACGTCGCGGCTGACGAAGGTGTCGAATGTCGTGTGCCGCGTCAGGTTCAGTTTGCTGTTCCAGTCCCAGAGCAGCCGCCGGTAGGCATCGATCCGGGTCAGTTGATCCGGTTCCAGCGTAATGCCCCGGCGCCGCAGCGCTTCGTCCAGGGAGGGGGATGCAGAAGACTCCATGCCGTAAGAAGATAGGCGATTCCCCGCGCGCCGCCCAGGCCGCTGCAGCTGGAAAAGTGTGACGATTGTAACGATTTTCTCGATTCTCCGGTTTGTGACGCCGATATCTAGAGTCAGCCGCCCGGGCTCCGTACGCCTGGTGACGGCGGCGACGTAAGCCGTGGGGGACTGCATTGATGAAGACTCAACAGGGGATCCGGGGCCTGGGGTTGGCGATCCTGTGCGCTGCGCTCAGTGGGTGTGTCGCGCCGTGCGGGTACCACGGCAGCTGTGGGCCTGGTGCGGCGCCGCTGGCCGCTTCCTGCGGCAGCTGCGCAGCAGGGCCCGGGATGGCGTGTGACGGCGCGGCGTGCGGACCGGCCTGTGGTTGCGGCATTCTGGGCTGCCTGGAACGCCTGTTCACGTGCGGTGCCGGCTGCGGACGCGTGTACTGGGGTGAATGGGCTTACGACCCGCCCGAGCGGTGCGATCCATGCAATGATTACGGGGAGTGGGAGGGGCCCAGCTGTGGCCCGGCCTGCGGCCTGTTCAGCGGCTGCGGACTGCTCTGGAGCGCTCGGTTCCACGACTCCTGCGGCCAGCCGTCGTGCGACGACTGCGCGGGCGTCTGCGACGACTGCGCGGGCGTCCCCGACAACGGCTACGGCGACGAGGTGTTTCCAAGCGATGCGCTCGATCCGGAATGGGGCGAGCCCATGGATGAATCGCTCGAGGGTGTGCCGGAGATGCCGTCAGTGCTGCAGAGCGAGCCGACGCTGGGCGCGCGGAAACCGGCCAGCGCCGGTAAGACTGCCAGCGGCCGGAAGCCGGCCAGCGGCCGGGATCCGAGCAGTCGTCTGGTGCGGCAGAGCCGAACGCGAGTCGTACATTAACGGGGCACCGTGGCGCAGGTGCGCAGGACCCGCTGCGAACTTCGGCGCGGGCGCGCGGGGTGAGGCAGCTGACATGGGGGCGAAACACGCGCAACAGAAACCGCCCGCCCGGCTCTGCTGCGCGGGCTGCGTGGTGTTGCCGCCGGCGTTCTACGACCGCGACACGCTGCGCGTCGCACGCGACCTGCTGGGAACACTGCTCGTGCGGCAGTCCCGCGAGGGGCTCACGAGCGGACGCATCGTGGAAGTCGAAGCCTATCTCCACGAGGACGACCCGGCCTGCCATGCAGCGCGAGGCTGCACACGCAGTAACCGCGCCATGTTCGGCCCGCCCGGGCGGGCGTACGTGTACCCGATCCACTCCCGGTACTGCCTCAACGCCGTGACCCGCGAGCGGGGTACCGCATGCGCCGTCTTGATTCGGGCCGTGGAGCCGCTGGATGGTATCGAGTTGATGCGGCGACGCCGCCAGCGTCAGACGCGGCGGCACCTGACGCTGCGCGAACTGGCGCGGGGGCCGGCCCGATTGTGCGAAGCGTTTGCTGTGGATCGGCGCCTGGATCACTGGGATCTGACTCGGGGCCAGCGCCTGTGGATCGGCCGCGAGGCGACCGCCGGCTGGCGCGACGAGGAGATTGGCCAGTCGGGGCGGATTGGCGTGACGGCCGCCGCCGACCTGCCGCTGCGTTTTTTCGTGACCAGCAGTCCGTACGTCAGCGGCTCGCGCCGCAGCCGGCCGGGCTGACGACTCACCGGCCGCGGACCATCGGAGGAAACCGAACATGACTGCCAGTGCCGCCCTGCTGCCCTTGGCTGCCGCCGCCACTAAGTACCTTGTGCGCGAGGTGGGCAGCGCGGTGCAGCAAGGGGTCGCTTTCGTCGACCTGTTGCGCACGCCAGACACACCGGCGGCCGACACGGCTGCGGCCCACGCGGCGGATGACCCTGCCGGGGCCCTCGAGCTGACAGGCGACAGCCAGTCGTTGCGCTGGAAGACGGCCTGGCAGAACACCCACACGCAGACGGCCGCCCTGCACAGGATCCTGATCGAGAAATTCCAGGCCAGCGGGATCGACCTATCGGAGTCGGTCGTGCTGATGGCCAGCCGCGACGGCCGGATCCTGGCCACGGCCGACCATCTGGACCGGGCGGCTATTGAACTGGCGCTGGAACAGGACCCGGAGCTGACCAGCCAGCTGCGGGCGCTGTTTGAGCAGGTGGCCGGCCTGCAACACGCTCCTGGAGCGGATACAGCGCCCGACGCCGCCGAGATCCGCCTGGTCGTTAGCAAAGAACGCGCCGTCTTCGCCGCGGCCTAGGTGCCGCGCAGCCGGCGGGATGTGGCCCCGCCACGCACGCTTCTGCGGTCAGCGAACCAGCCCGCACCCCGCAGCGAAAAAATGTTCGGGCCGCGGGGTTGCAAACGGCCGAGCACTTGGTACATTTCGGTGGTTGTGGGGTTCTTGCCCACAAAGTCGTTTGCAGTGAAATTATGCGTGGGTAACATGCCCACGAAGGTGCATGGCAGGTATCACGCAGCAGCACGGACGCGCGGCCCGTTTGACGTTTCAGCCCATTGATCGCAGGTTCCATCGCAGGTTCCGTGGCCAACTTGTTTCTGCAGGGGGAGCATCGTCGCACGCTGGACGAGCGCTACCGGATCTCGATTCCGACCGAGCTGAGCGAACCGCTGACTCAGTCAGGACCGGACTGCATCCTGATCAAGGAGCAGCCGGGAGCACTGAGCCTGTGGAACGCGGCGGCTTGGCAGCAGCGTCTCGAGCAGGGCGTGCAGCTGATCCGGAGCAAGTTGGAGGCCGGTCGGCTGGAAGGCCGCATGGACGACGTCCAGCATCTGGGACGGCTGCTCTCTACCCGCCATCGACCGGTCCAGTTGGCCGGGCGCGGTCGGCTGGTGATCCCCGAGGGGTTTCGGGAGTTCCTGGGGGTCGCGCCGGGCGGCGAGGTGATGATTGTGGGGGCGGCGCTGTGTGTCGAGCTCTGGCGCCCGGCCGCCTGGTTGCAGTATCTCGAGCAGCGCATGCCCGAGTTTCACCGTCTGTTTACAGGCCTGTCCGCGTGAGGCGACAAACAAAACCCGGTCGGGAGAAATCGCTATCGACCTATGCCTGTGTGTT
>DAISIS010000020.1:0-22229 GCA_036821925.1 Pirellulaceae bacterium | reverse complement strand
CAGCGTTTATTCCGCCGTTGGATGTTTGCTGTGGGACGTTCTCTGGTCCTTCAGTTCTTTTCCGGGTCTTCCCCCGGTTCACGCTTGCGCAGATGGCGCTGGAGGTAGTTGGCCCGCTCGACGTTGCGATCGGCGGTATCGAGTTCCACGCCGCGGAGCTTCTGGAGGTGGGCGGGCTGCGTGTGAATGAACAGCTTGTTGACCGTGGGAATCTCGAGATCGCGGATCAGTCCCAGGTTGATGCCCATCCGCACGCTGGACAGCAGGTGCATCGTCTCTTCACTGCTGATCGTCTGGGCGGTACAGAGTATGCCGTAGGCGCGGCTGACCCGGTCGTGGAGATCCTTCTGGCTCTCGCGCACTAGGAATTCCCGCGCCCGGCGTTCGTAGTCGATCAGCACCGGGACGACGTCGCTGATCTGGGCGATCAGCTGCTGTTCGCCCCGTCCGAGCGTGATCTGGTTGCTGATCTGGTAGAAGTCGCCCATGGCCTGGGAACCTTCTCCGTAGAGCCCGCGCACGGCCAGGCTGATTTTGTGCAGGCTCCGGAAGACCTTCTCGATCTGGCGGGTGATCACCAGCGCCGGCAGGTGCAGCATCACGCTCACACGCATGCCGGTGCCGACGTTGGTGGGGCAGGCGGTGAGGTAACCCCAGCGTTCGTGGAACGCGTACGTCACCTGCTCTTCGATCACGTCGTCGATGTGGTCGATCTGCGCCCAGGCGGATTGCAGGTCCAGCCCGCTCTGCATCACCTGGATGCGGAGATGGTCTTCTTCGTTGACCATCAGGCTGAACTTCTCATGCGGGTCGATGGCCACGGACCGCGCCCCTTCTGCTTCGGAGTGCTCGCGGCTGATCAGCTGGCGTTCGACCAGGAACTGGCGGTCGACATCCTCGAGCGTCGCCACGTCGACGTAACTGAGGTTCTTCCACTCGTCCACCTGCTGGATGCGTTCGCGCAGGACCCGTTCGATCTGCGCGCGGTCCTGGTCGGTGCACTTGCGGATAAACGGGAATTCCGCCAGGTTCCGGGCCAGCCGAATCCGGCTGCTGATCACGATGTCCGACTCCGGGCCGGACCCGCGCAGCCACTCACCACATTGTCCCGCCAATTCTTCGAGCTTCACGTGCTGGTTCCACAATAGGTCACGTCTGTTTCCCCCGCTGCTTCTCCAGCCGGCGGATCTCATCCCGCAGTTTGGACGCCTGTTCGTAGTCCTCCTGCTCGACGGCCTCTTTCATCTCCCGCCGCAACTGAATCAGCCGCGTCTGGTGGCCGGCCTCGCGCGCGCCGTGCTGGGGACGCTTGCCCACGTGTTCTTTGGCGCCGTGGATGTTCATGATCAGCGGCTCCAGTTCGTCGTGGAAGCAGATATAGTCGTGCGGGCATCCGAGCCGGCCCGCGTGCCGGAACTCGTAGAACGTCACGCCGCACACCGGGCACGCCCGCTGATCGAGCTGCGCCAGGTCCTCGGCGGTCTGCCCCACCTTCAGATGCTGCGCCAGCACTCCGGCCAGACTGTTGGTGGTCTCCTGCTGCTCGTGGGACGACTGGGTCAGGTAGATCCGCGCATGCTCTTCGCAGAAATGCAATTCCGACGGCTCGTCACCGGTCAGCTCCGTGATGTGAAACGTGGCCGGTTTTTCGCAGTACTGGCATTTCATGATGGAACGTCCGTTCGTCGACGCCGGAGCATCCATCCGGGTGGGCAGTCCGGGCAGAGTCGGTGCGGCGGGGCAGTTTGGGGCCGCGAGAACTGAAAGACCGCTAGGATTCTATCAGTCGTCCGAGGCCTGTCAAGATTGGCAGATCCCGCCGCCGCGGCGCGCAAATTCTTGTCAAGCCACAAGATATCGCGTCCCGCCAACCGCCCGTTGTCGTCCGTCACACCCGCTGCTAAGCTGAGCTCTCAACACGGGGACGGCTCACGATGACACACTATCCCGATCTGGCCACGTTCACCGCGCTGAGCGAACGGTTCGATCTGATTCCCGTCTATCGGCGACTGTACAGCGATACGCTCACACCGGTCACCGCCTTCCATCGGTTGGACGACGGCGCCAGCGCCTGTCTGTTTGAGAGTGTGGTCGGCGGCGAGAAAGTTGGCCGGTACAGCTTCCTGGCCGCCGGGCCGTACCTGGAACTGATGGCGCGCGGGCCGCAGGTGACCGAGAAACGCGGCGACACGACGTGGGCCTGTACGGCAGCGGACCCGCTCGAACTGCTGCGCAGCCGGCTGCGGGAAGTGCGGGCGGCGCATCTGCCGGAACTGCCGCCGTTTGCCGGCGGCGCCGTCGGGTACGCCGGCTATGACGTGGTCCGCTATGTGGAAAACCTCCCCCAAGCGCCCCCCGACGATCGCCAGCTGCCGGACATGGCCTTCGGACTCTACGACCGGATGGTGGTGTTTGACCACGTCCAGAAGACCATGTTTGTGATTGCCACGGCGCAGGTGCAGCGTCATCACGGCAACGCGGCAGCGGCGTATGCGGAGGCACAGCAGCGTGTGGACGCCATGGTGGAGCGGCTGATGACGCACCGGTCGGGGCTGGCGTGCTGCGATGCGTCCCTGCCGACGGCCGGTGAGCCGCAGATCGCCTGCCGCGCGAACTTCGCGCCGGAGGAATTCGCGGCCGCCGTCCGGAAGTGTGTCGAGTATATCCGCGCGGGAGACATCTTCCAGGTCGTGCTCAGCCAGCGGCTGCAGCTGACCATCCACTGCCATCCGTTCGAAATCTACCGGACGCTGCGGATCGTCAACCCCAGTCCGTTCATGTTCTTCCTGCGCACCCCCGATGTGACGCTGGTGGGCAGCTCGCCAGAGATCATGTGTCGGGTTGTGGACGGCCGGATTACCGTCCGCCCCCTGGCCGGCACGCGGCCCCGCGGGACGAACGACCAGGAGGACCGGCGGCTCGCCGAAGAACTGCTGGCCGACCCGAAGGAGCGGGCCGAGCACGTGATGCTGGTCGATCTGGGGCGCAACGACGTGGGACGTGTGGCACGCTACGGGTCGGTGGAACTGTCCGACGTGATGGTGATCGAACGCTACAGCCACGTGATGCACATCACGTCGAACGTGACGGGCCTGTTGAGCGACGGGAAGGACGCCTTCGACGCGCTGCGTTCCTGTCTCCCCGCCGGCACCGTCTCCGGAGCGCCGAAGGTGCGCGCCATGGAGATCATCGACGAGCTGGAGCCGCACCGGCGGGGTCCGTATGCCGGCGCTGTCGGCTACATCGACTACCGCGGCAACATGGACACCTGCATCGCGCTGCGGACGATTGTGATCCAGGGCCAGCAGGCCTACGTGCAGGCGGGGGCCGGAATTGTCGCCGACAGTGTGCCGGAACGCGAGTACCAGGAAACGCTCAACAAGGCGCGCGGTCTTCTGAAAGCGATCGAGATCACTGAGAATCGGCCGTGATGCGGGTGGGCCGCCGGGCCGCCAGCGGCGCGCCGCGGTGGTTTTTCAACAAGTAGTATATTGTCCCCGTGCCCACCCCGGAGGCCTGGTGGAGACGCTGTTCGAGCTGGCCCCATGACTGCTCCCGAATTCGATATCCCGGCGGCCTTGGAGCAAGCGCTCAATGCGCACCGGCCGCTGGTCTACTGCCGACTTGTCGCCACGTTCGGCTCGACGCCGCAGAAGGCGGGCGCCACGATGCTGGTGTTCCCCGCTGGCGGCCAGGCCGGATCGGTCGGCGGCGGGCTGCTGGAGGCGGAGGTGCAGCATGCCGCGCGACAGGCGTGGGGCGACGGGCGCCCCCGCATCGTGACCCGGACGCTGGATCACGACTCCGGCCAGGACCAGGGACTGATCTGCGGCGGGCGGGTCACCGCGTGGCTGCTGCCCGCGGCGCCGGCGTCGCCGGCCGCACGCTACTGCCGCCACGTCTGCGAGCTCGCGCGGGCGGGGCAGGGGACGGAGGTCGTGGTTTTCGACGGGCAGGCGGCCGGTCTGCCCGCGGCCGACTGCTACTTGACCAGCGCCCACGGGGAACTCGTGGCTGCCCTGTCCGCCGCGCCGGGACTGCCGGCGGTCGTGCGGCAGCACCTGCGACCGCTCGCCGCCCGGCCGCTCGCCTACGCCGCGCAGGGCGTGGCGTTCCTGCCCTGGCTGCCGCGCTGCCGGCTGGTCATCGTCGGCGGCGGGCATGTGGGACGCGCCGTGGCAGACCTGGCGGCGCAGCTCGAGTTCGACATCTGGATCGTGGACGACCGCGCTGAGTTCGTCACCGCCGAGCGGTTTCCCCAGGCTCAGCGCCGCGTGGCCGGCAACCTGGCGGACGTCCTGCCCGCGCTCGATATCACCCCCGATACCTATTGTCTGATCATGACGCGCGGGCACGCCCAGGACGCCATCGCGCTGTACCATCTGGTCAACCGCCCGGCACGCTTCGTGGGGATGATCGGCAGCCAGCGCAAGATCCAGCTGATCTTCGACCAGCTCCTGCGCGAGGGGCTTGCGGAGGAGGCGCTGCAGCGCGTGCACGCGCCTCTGGGGATCGACATCGGATCGCGGACCGTGCCGGAGATCGCCGTGAGTATCTGTGCGGAGCTGGTGGCCGACCGCAACCGCCAAGGCCGGGTGCCGGGGCGACCGCCGCGCGCCGCCGCGCCGCCGCCGTGACATCGCTCCACAACCTGGACCGCCCCGCCATGAACCCTCCGCGCCCGCTGCGACGGATTGCCATCGTACCCGCCGCCGGCACCAGTCGCCGGATGGGACGCCCCAAGCTGCTGTTGCCCTGGGGAGCCAGCACGGTGTTGCAGAGCGTGTTGGAGACCTGGGGGGCGAGCCAGGTGGATCGTACCATCCTGGTCGTGCGGTCCGCCGACCAGCCGCTGGCCGAGATCGGGTATCGCTGTGGTGTCGACGTGGTGCGGACCGACCCCGCACCGCCGGACATGAAGGACTCGGTCCGCCTGGCACTCGACTTCGTGCGGCGGCAGTACCAGCCGGACCGCTCGGCCTGGTGGTTGCTCAGCCCGGCCGACAATCCGCGTCTGCCGGCGGCCGTCATCGACCGTGTCTGCCGGGCGTGTGCGGACACCGATGCCGAAATCGTGGTTCCCTGCTGCGCGGGGCGGCGTGGGCACCCCGTGGCATTGGCGTGGCCACTAGCCGAGACGCTGCAGACTCTGGCCGATGGCGAGGGGGTGAACGCGTTGTTCAGCCGGCACCGCGTGGAGTGTCTGGCTGTGGACGACCCGGCCGTCCTGTGCGACATTGATACGCTGGACGACTACGAGCGGTGGCGGTGAGCGATGTGGGACGCCGTCCGCTGCTCCGCTGGCGGACGGCGGCCGCCGGCCGAGAGGTTCCCGGCGCGTGAGGTTCTTCTTCTTGGTTCTTCTTCTTCTGTTGCTGCTGTTGGCGACCTGGTAACCTCGTTCGAACCCGCGAAGGACTGGCGTATGTCGCAGGGCCGACGATCTGTGATGTCCGCGTTGACGCTGTGGTGCATGGTCGCTGTGTACGCACTGGGGGTGCCTGGCTGCGGCGGCTGCCGGCAGGACGACCCGGCCGGGAAGGACACGTCGGCCAGCGGCCAGCAGGAGGAGGTGAAGCCGTTCAAGTTCAGCCGGCTGGAAGTGGTGCCGTCCGACGATGCGCTGCTGCGCAATTTCACCAAGCCAGGACACGCCTTCACGGCGTCGCTGTCAGCCGTCGCGCAGCTGGAGGACACGCGGGCTGAACTCACCTCGGAAGTGACGACCGTCGAAGGCACGCCCGTGGCCATGGGCGACACCCGCTATCACCTGGTCATGGCGCGCCCCGTCGTGCTGCCCAAAGGGCAGCGCAAGACGCTGGAGTTCACCTGCTTCATGCCCCATGAAGTGTCCGATACCGGCGGACTGTTCCTGCGCTACACGCTGCAGCTGGCGCGCGGCGGCAGCGTGGTGCACAGCGGGTCGGAGGGCACCCGGCTCCTGCCGGCCTACCAGTATCTGTTCGTGGTTCTGGCGGACAATCCGAACACCTACGGCTATCTCAAGCAGCTCGAATCAGTGCGTCCGGCGTTCAATGAGCTGCAGGACGCGGGCCCCGAACTGGTGTACTACCGCGTGGTCCTGCCGGCCGCGGCCGAACGCGTACCGGTGCCGGCTTATCCGTTTGCCTGGACCATGATTGCCTACGTGCTCTGGGACGGCGCCGCAGCCGACCGCATGACGCCCGACCAGCAGCAGGCCATGTTGAGCTGGTTGCACTGGGGCGGCCAGCTGATCGTCAGCGGTCCGGGTTCCCTCGACCAGCTTGCCGGGACGTTCCTCGCGCCGTACCTGCCGGCGAAGAGTGACGGTACGGTGGAGCTGGGGGCCGCTGAGTTCCAGCCACTCAATGCGTACTGGTCGTTGACGCCACGCCGGCAGGACACGCGTCTGGCACGCGATGTCGTGACCACGTCGCCGCTTGTGGGAGTGCGTCTGCAGCGGCAGGCTGCCGGGGTCGCGCTGGAGGGCGCGGGAGCGCTGGCGCTGGAGCGCCGCGTCGGGCGGGGCCGCATCGTGGTGACTGCGTTCAGCCTGAATGCGCGCGAGGTGGTGAACTGGAGTAGTTACGACAGCTTCTTCAACAACGCGCTGCTGCGCCGTCCTCGGCGGGTGTTCACGGCCCGCGGCCCCGCGTCGGTGCAGACGAGCTGGGCCGACCTCCCGCAGCGGGAACAGGATCCTCGGCTGGTGACAGCCACCCGGTACTTCACACGGGATGCGGGCCGCGTGGTGGCCGCGGCGCCGGCGGCTGCCGTGGCGGAGGAAGCCGACTGGCATCTGGACGGGAGCGTGTCCGGTCGCCCGGGAGGAGTGGCGAGCTGGAATGACGAGAGCGGCGTGGCGGTCGCGGCGCACCGCGCGCTGCAGGAGGCGGCCGGCATCTCCATTCCCCAAGCCGCCTTTGTGTTGCGTGTGCTGCTGATCTATCTGGCGCTGCTGGTCCCGGTCAACTGGTGCGTATTTCGCCTGTGGGGCCGGGTCGAATGGGCCTGGGCCGCGGCGCCGCTCATTGCGATTGTGGGGGCGGCGGTGGTCATCCGGCTGGCCCAGCTGGATATCGGCTTTGTGCGGAGCCGGACGGAGGTGGGGGTGCTCGAAATGCACGCCGGCCACCCGGCCGCGCACCTGACGCGCTACACCGCGCTTTACTCGTCCCTATCCACGTCGTATGAACTGCAGTTCGATGATCCGACCGGTATCGCCCGCCCGTTTCCCCCGACGCCTTCGCCCGATCGCGCGCGGGCGGTGATCTGGCGGCGCGACGAGGGCATCGAGGTGCGCGGTTTCCAGGTCGACTCGAACACGACTACGTTTCTCCACAGCGAGCAGATGCACCAGGTCGGCGGGACCGTGCAGCTGGCCGACGACGGGCACGCGCAGTGGTCGGTCGAAAACGGCACGCCGCTGAATCTGCAGGACGTCCAGCTGTTCCACCGGACATCGGCGGGCGTGCGGGTGTGCGCCCTGCCGGTCTTGCCGGCCGGCGCGGCCGCGCGCGTCGCGTTCACGCGCCTGGCTGAGCGACCGGCCCGGGACGTGCCGGAGGACGCCGTCCGGTCCGGGACGCGTCCACGTGGCGACGACATGGGGATCCAGGAACTGATGGAGTTGGCGGCGTGGGGGACGACGCTGCGCCCCGGCGACGTGCGACTGGTTGCCTGGACCGACGACACGCTGGCCGGTTTGTCGATCGTCCCGCAGGCGTCGCAGTCGCGCATCCGGACGGTGGTTCTGGTACACTTGCGGTACGGTCCGCTTCCGCCGGCAGCGCCGGACGCCAATCTGCGCGTGGACATCCAGGCGTCGCCAGGGGCAGCGGACGAAGACGGGATCGACGCGTTGTGACCGGTCCCGCCGGCTGCGGCGGACAACCAGGAAACGCCATGATTGAGTTGATCGAATTCGGCAAGGATTACGGCCATTTCACCGCCGTGGGGAAGCTGAGTCTGAAGATCGATGCTGGCGAGGTCTTTGGCTTCATCGGGCCCAACGGGGCGGGCAAGAGCACGACGATCCGGTTCCTGGCCACGTTGCTGCGCGCCTCGCGCGGGGAAGGCGTCGTCAACGGGCACAGCGTCACGAAGGACCCGCTGGGGGTGCGGCAGAGTGTCGGCTATATGCCGGACAACTTCGGGGTCTACGACGGCATGAAGGTCTGGGAGTTCCTGGACTTCTTTGCCGTGGCCTATCGGATCCCGCGCACGCGGCGCAAGCAGGTCATTGCGGACGTGCTGGAGCTGCTGGACCTGGCACACAAACGCGACGATTTCGTCAACGGTCTGTCGCGCGGCATGAAGCAGCGTCTCTGTCTGGCCAAGACGCTGGTGCACGACCCGCCGGTGCTGATCCTGGACGAGCCGGCCAGCGGGCTTGATCCGCGGGCCCGTGTGGAGGTGAAGGCGTTGCTGAAAGAGCTGCGGCGCATGGGCAAGACGATCCTCATCTCCAGCCACATCTTGACGGAGCTGGCCGACTGCTGCACGTCGATCGGGATCATTGAGCGGGGCCAGCTCCTGATGCACGGCCCGATCGCCGACGTGTACCGGCGGATTCGCGGCAACCGGATGATCGTCGTTCGCTTCGCCAGCAATATGGACGCCGGGCTGTCGATCATCCGCAGCTTCCCGCAGCTGCGCGACGTGCAGGTGGACGATGCGAGTGCCACGATCGAACTGGAGGCCGATGACGCCGGTGTGGCGGAACTCCTGCGGCAGCTGGTCAGCCAGAATGTCGGCGTCCGCAGCTACACTGACAAGGAACCAACTCTGGAAGACGTGTTCATGCTGGTCACTCAGGGGTTGGTCAGCTGACTGGGGGAGCGTGGAACATGATGACACGATGCGTCGGCAGTTGTCTGGTCATGCTGCTGGCCTGCACGGCCGCCCGCCCGCTGGGGGCGGAGGACGCGCCGGCCGGGGGCGAGTGGCAGGTGGGGCTGGCCCGCGTGGTGATCACGCCGCCCCGGCCCGTCGCGCTGCTGGGCTACGGCGATCGCACGGGGCCGTTCGCATCGGTCGCGGCCGACATCCAGGCGAAAGCCCTGGCGCTGCAGGATCCGCGCGGCGCGCGGGCGGTCCTGGTCACGGCCGACCTGGTGGGGTTTCAGGCGGCCGTCGTGACCGACGAGGTGTGCCGCCGCATCACCGAGCGGACCGGACTGGCGCGGCACCAGCTGCTGTTCAATGCGTCCCACTGCCACACCGGCCCGCTGGTCAGTCTCGATCCGCATCCCGAGGCGAATTCGGTGGCGCATCCGCCGCTGTCGGCCGCCGACGTGCAGGAGACGATCGCCTACACGCAGCGCCTGCGGGGTCAGCTGGTGGACCTGGTCTGTGAGGTGGTGACCCGGATGGAGCCGGCGCAGCTGGCGTGGGGCCGCGGGCAGATCGGCTTTCCCACCAACCGCCGGCTGCCGCAGGATGGTCGGGTGGTCATGGCGGACAATCCGGCCGGTCCGACGGATCGCACCGTGCCGGTACTGCGGGTGCAGGCGTCCGATGGCCGGCTGCGGGCCGTGTTGTTCGGGTGCGCCTGCCACAACACGACACTCACCGGGCGCGACAACGTCATTGCAGGCGACTACGCGGGAGTCGCTCAGGCGGCGCTGGAGCGGGCGCACGGCGAGGCGACGGCGCTGTTTCTGAGCGGTTGTGGGGCCGATGCCAATCCGTCCCCGCGGGGCTCGATGGAGCTGGCGCACCAGCACGGCGAAGCGCTGGCGCGGGAAGTCGGCCGCGTGCTGGAAACCACCATGACGCCGGTGACCGGCAACCTGGCCACCACCCTGCGTTATGTGGATCTGCCGCTGCAGACGCTGAGCCGTGAACAGATCACTGCCTGCGCTCAACTGGCGTCCGCCGAAGCGGCGATGGCGCGGCAGATGCTGGCGGTCCTGGACCAAGGTGCGCAGCTTCCCACGGCGTATCACGCGCCGCTGGCGGTCTGGCAGATCGGCACGCTGACACTGGTGGCCCTGCCTGCGGAGCCGGTGGCGGAATATGTCTCGCTGCTGAGCCAGACGCTCGGCCCGGACCAGCTCTGGATCGCCGGCTTCAACAACGACTGCTTCGGCTACCTCCCCACGGCGCGCATCGTCCGCGAGGGAGGCCATGAAGCGATCGGCGTGACCCTCTGGATCTGGTCCCAGGCGTGTCAGCGGCAGGTGGGTTTTTTCGCCCCGGAGGTGGAGGAGATCATCTTGCGCACGACGTCCACGCTGGCGCGCGAGGCGGGGCGGCCTGTGCCGGCCACCGTGCAGCCGGCCACCGTGCAGCCGGCCACCGTGCAGCCGGACGCGGGGGGCCGGGGGTTTTCGGGCGAACCAGCGGCCGGTCCGCCGCGGGGAGACTCGGGCGATGCGGAGGCTGCCTGTGCCGGCCCACCCTATGCGGTGCGTGTGGAGAAGAACGTGCGGATTCCGCTGCGCGACGGGGTCACGCTGGCCGCCGACATCTGGCGCCCCGCATGCGCTGGCCAGTTCCCGGCGCTGCTGCAGGTGAGCTACTACGTGACGGGGCCGGGCCTGGCGGAGCCGCTGGCCCCGCGCGGTTATGTGTGCGTCCTGGCCAACAGCCGCGGACGAGGCGGCTCGGAAGGTGACTGGGACCCGTATGTGCACGAGCCGCAGGACGTGTTTGACGTCCAGCAATGGGTAGCGCAGCAGCCCTGGTGCAACGGGCGCGTCGGCATGTTTGGCCAGTCGTATAACGCCTTCACGCAGATCATGAGCGCGCCGCTGGCCAACCCGCACTTCGTGTGCATGGTGCCGGTGGAAGGGCAGCAGAGTTTCTTTGGCCATCAGTACAACGACGGCGTGCTGCAGCTGAACGTCGTCTTCACCCACGGACGGTTCGCCACCGGCGCTACGGGGCTGCAGGGGCACATTCCCATCGAGGATCCCCATTTCCTGCAGCTGCCGTTGATGGCTGCGGCCGACCGCGTCCCCCATCCGCAGGCGCAGCGGATCAAGCAGTGGCTGGCCCACGCACGGTATGACGCGCACTGGAAGTCGTTCAGTGTGCGGGACAAGTACCAGCAGATCCGGACCCCGGCCTACTTCGTCACCGGCTGGTATGACAACCTGGTGCACGAGAACTTCCGCAACTTCCGCGGGCTGCGCGGCGAAGGCGCAACGCCCGACGTGCGGCGCTGCACCCGGCTGCGCGTCGGACCGGGCGTGCACGGCGCCAATCCGCTGCCGCTGGTCGAGTACATCCGGTGGTACGACTACTGGCTCTGCGGCCAGCCGACGGGGATCGAGCAGGAAGCGCCGCTGCAGATCTACGTGATGGGGGCGAATCGCTGGCGCGACGAATACGAATGGCCTCTGGCACGCACCCAGTTCACGCCGTTCTACCTGCACAGCGCGGGGCGGGCGAACTCGGGCGCCGGGGACGGCCGCCTGTCGTGCGACGGGCCGGCCGCCGACGCGCCCCCCGACCACTTCGTCTACGACCCCGCGCACCCGGTCTACACGCTCGGGGGCCAGATATCCACGAACCCGGAAGTGTGGGGACCGCAGGATCGCCAGTCGGTCGCCGCCCGGGACGATGTGCTGGTCTATCAGTCGGCACCGCTGGCCGAAGATCTGGAGGTGACCGGGCCGATTGAACTGAAGTTATTCGCGGCCTCGTCGGCTGTGGACACGGACTGGGCTGCGACGCTGAGCGACGTCTATCCGGACGGCCGTGCGATCCACATCTGCGAAGGCATTCGAGGAGCCACGTTTCGTGAGTCGCTCGAACAGCCGACGCCAATCGAGCCGGGCCAGGTCTACGAGTACACGATCAGCCTGTGGGAAACCAGCCAGGTGTTCGCCGCCGGGCACAGCCTGCGGCTGGAGGTGACCAGCAGCAACTTCCCCCGCTATGCGCGCAACCAGAACACGGGCCTGCCGCTGGGAACCAGCGCCGAACTGCAGACCGCGCGGCAGACCATCTGGCACGATGCCGCACATCCGTCGCACCTGGTGCTCCCGGTGATTCCCCCTGCGGCGGGCGACACGGTGCCGGCGCGGCCCGACGGGTCCTGGCGGTTGACCGCGACGACGGCCGCGGTCGGCGGACCCACACTCCGGCTGGCCGCGGATGCCGGTGTACTCGGCTGGTGGACCAGCACCGAAGACGAGGCACGCTGGACCATTGACGTGCCGCGCGCCGGCCGCTACCGCGTGCGGCTGAACTTCGCCTGCGCCGCCGAGGCGGCCGGCAACGTGTTCGCGCTGAGCGGGGATTCCAGCCGGCTCGAAGGGCAGGTACCCGCCACAGGCACCTGGTACGACCAGCGCGAACAGGACTTCGGCGAAATCGAAATCCGGCAGGGCCGGCAGGTCGTCAGCCTGCGCAGCGCCGGCCCGCTCCACGGCGCTCTGTTCGACCTGCGCGCAGTGACGCTCGCGCCTTGATCGGCGCCCTGCTCCGGCCGCTCAGTCGTGCACCTCCACCGCGTTGACCACCTTGTCCACTCCTGCCAGATTGCGGACCGCTTCCTGCGCCAGCTGTTTGTGGAAGAAGCTGGAGACGCGCCCACGAAGAATCAGGATGCCCTCGTGATAGTCGCAGGCAATCCGCTGAACCGGCGAGTGAGCACACTTGCGAAGGCGACGTCTGGCGTCCCTGACCACCTTCGCGGCCAGCGTCCTGGGGTCACTTCCGCGTGAGGTTACCACCATTTCGTTACCTCCATGCAGGCTCATGGTCAACTGAGGACAACTCAAGGCACGCGGACAGCGGGGGGATGAACCGCTGCTCAACCAGCACGGACCGACGAGCGGCGAAACAAGATAGCTTCCGTTCGAGTCGTCGCATGCGGTTCGATCATGAGAATCTGCCCACGCCCCATTAGTATATGGTGTTCTCCGACGCGATCCACCCTACTTTCTCGCTATCGGCGCACAGTCCCTGCTCGTGCGGTGGGCAGACCGTGCGCAGCGTGCGCCCAACTGGCTACTCCGCAGCGCGCAGCGCCGCGATCAGCTCGCTCACATACGACCCCACATCCTGCAACACCTCCGCGCGCGGACGGTCGGCCGCAGCGGCTATGCGCCGCACGATCGCCGAACCGACGATCAGACCGTCGGCCACAGGTGCGAGCAATCGCACCTGCTCAGGGCGGCTGATCCCGAACCCGACGCAGATGGGAAGATGGGTGCTTTCGCGAAGCTTGGCGACGTCGTCCACGATGGCCGGCGGCAGTGCAGCGCGTTCACCTGTGATGCCTGTGACGGTTACGTAATACAGAAACCCGGTGGAGGAGTCGGCAATCCGCAGGGCGCGTTCGGTAGGCGTGGTGGGCGTGACGAGCTGGATCAAGCTGAAGTCCTCCCGCCGGCAGATGGTGGCCAGCGGTGCCGCTTCCTCGACCGGCAGATCGGGCACGATGGCACCGGCAATCCCGGCAGCTTTCGCCCGCGACACGTAATCGTCTAGTCCCTGTCGGTAGATGATCGAGTAGGTGACCATGGTGACGAGGGGCATCGCGAGCGTGGGGGTGATGGCCTGGATGTGGCGCAGGATATCGTCGAGTTGGACGTGGTGTTCTAGTGCGCGGGTGTACGACGCCTGGATCACCGGTCCATCGGCGATTGGATCGCTGTAGGGGATGCCGAGTTCGCAGATATCGCAGCCGCGCTGCGCCAATTCCCGCACGACGGCCTGCGTGAACTCCAGATCCGGGTCGCCCGCCGTGAGGAAGGGCAGGAACGCCTTGCGGCCGGCGGCGCGTCGCTGCTGGAAGAGCTGGTCGATGGCAGACATGGGACCCCCACCTACATGAAACGGCCTGTCAAGTGTGTGTGCGCCCTTCGCGCAGCCGGGCGATTTCCGCGGCGTCCTTGTCGCCGCGTCCGGAGAGGCACACGACGATGGCCTGGTCGGCAGGGCGGGTGGCGGCCAGCCGCATGGCCTGGGAGACGGCGTGTGACGATTCGAGCGCCGCCAGGATCCCTTCACAGTGAGCCAGAGCGTCGAATGCGGCGAGTGCCTCGTCATCGCGGCAGACGCTGTACGTCACGCGCCCGGTGTCCTTCCAGTAGCTGTGTTCCGGGCCGACGCCCGGATAGTCCAGTCCGGCCGACACGCTGTGGACATCACTGGTCTGGCCATCGGCGTCCTGCATCACGTAGCTCAAGCTGCCGTGCAGGATACCGGGACAGCCGTAGTTGAGCGGCGCCGCGTGATCGCCGGTACCGGCGCTGCGGCCGCCCGCCTCGACGCCCACCAACGGCACGTCGGTCTCCGCCACGAACGGATGGAACATGCCGGCGGCATTGCTGCCGCCGCCGACGCACGCCACGACCAGATCGGGCAGCCGCCCCAGCTGTTCGCGGCACTGCCGCATCGTCTCCCGGCCGATAACCGACTGGAAGTCGCGGACGATGCGCGGGAACGGGTGGGGGCCGACGACCGAACCGAGAATGTAGTGCGTGTTCTCGACGCTGGCCATCCAGTCGCGCATGGCCTCATTCACGGCATCGCGCAGCGTGCGTGAGCCGCTGTTGACGGGGCGGACTTCCGCGCCCAGCAGACGCATGCTGAACACGTTGGGCGCCTGGCGCCGGATGTCTTCGGCACCCATGTAGACCACGCAGGGCAGTCCGAACCGGGCGCAGGCGGTGGCGGTGGCCACCCCATGCTGGCCGGCCCCCGTCTCGGCGATAACGCGCGTCTTGCCCATCCGCAGTGCCAGCAACGTCTGGCCCAGCGTGTTGTTGATCTTGTGCGAACCGGTGTGGTTGAGATCCTCACGCTTGAGCCAGATCTGTGCGCCGCCACACTGCGCGCTCAACCGCCGCGCGTGGTACAAGGGGGAGGGACGCCCGACATAATCGCGCAGCAGCAGCTGCAGCTCGGACTGGAACGCCTGGTCGGCGCGGGCCTGATCGTACTCGCGGGCCAGCTCCTCCAGCGCACGCGTCAGCGTCTCGGGGACATAACGTCCCCCGTAGTCGCCGAATCGGCCGCGCTGATCGGGCATCTGGACGCCGCCCGCCTCGCTCACCTTCGTCCGTTCGCACATTGCAATTCACCGTCACGCAGGCCGACTGACTCCCCTATCTCGGCAGAGGAGCGGGGACAAAGCAAGACGCAATTGTCGAGACGCTGCGCCGTCCGGTCAAGGGCCGATCAATCGGCTGCCGCAGGGGGCTCGAGCGCCGCGGTCAAACGCTGACGGATCTCCGACCGCTGCTCCTGGCTGTGGATCTTCTGGCCGCGGGCGTTCGTCACGTAGAACGCGTCGACCACCTGGTCCAGGTAGGTGGCGATCTTGGCCACGTGCACGATCAGGCCGCATTCGAACAAGGTCCGGGTGATGGAGTAGAGCAGCCCGCGGCGGTCGTAGGTGAAGATGGTGATGATCGTGAAGCGGTCGGAGGTCGAGTCGTCGAACCGGATGCGTGTTGGCAGCTCGGCAAAGTGGGCCGCGGCGGACGCGTGCGGGGCCTGCCACAGCCGGCGGAACACCGGCACTTTGTCGGCATTGACGGTCAGGGCGGCGACCAGCGCGGCGCACACTTCGCGGGTCCGTTCCAGCGGCGGTGGACCGGCGTAGTCACCGTCTTCGACGTAGAAGCGGTCGAGCACCAGGTCGTCGGCGAGCGTATGGATCTCGGCCGAGAGAATCTGCAGGCCTTTGCCGGTCAATGCGCCGGTCAACTTGTGGAAGATGCCCGGTGTCACCGACTCGTAGGCGCCCACCAGATATGCGCTCACCTTCCGCTCCGGAACATACTGGCACCAGGCGGTGACCTCGGTCGGTGCCAGGCGGTGCAGCCGACCGAGCAGCTGGTAGAGATGTTCCGGGGGGGCGGTCAGCAGGTAGCCGGCCGGCAGCGCTGCAATCTGCCTGGTCCACCAGTTCCGGTCCGCCTCGCCCCGGGCGAGTTCCTGGGCCGCCATCCGGCAGGTCTGCACGGCGCGGGCCGTGCTGGCGGAGTCGTCCTCACCCGTCAGATGGCGGCGCGTGCGGTAGTACAGTTCGGTGAGCAGTTCGAGCTTCCAGTCGCTGAGCACGTCGGGGCCGACCGCCGCCAGATCGGCGCAGGCGTGCACGTAGAGCATCTGCAGCACGTCGGGGGATCCGACGTCGCGCGCCAGCCGCAGGACGACCGATTCGTCGCGCATGTCCTCGCGGAACGCCATGTGCGACAACAGCAGGTGCCGCGCGACCAGCACACGCAGCATCTCCGCCTCGTGCTCCGGCAGCCGCAGCCGCTGGGCGGTCGTCACGGCGATGAGCGCACCGACCTCGCTGTGGTCACCATCGTAGCCCTTGCCCAGATCGTGGATCAGCAGCGCCAGGTGCAGGAGCCGCTTGTTGCGCAGTTCCCGATACGCGGTGCCGACCGGGCGCGGGTCGTCCAGGAACTCGGTGGCGCATTGCACGGCCCGCAGGCAGTGCTCGTCCACCGTGTACTTGTGGTAGTCGTTGAACTGCACGAGGTAGCGGGCGTGCTGCAGGGCCGGAATGAACTGCTCCAGCACGCGCAGCTCGTGCAACTGCCGCAGCAGATGCGCCAGCCTCCCCGGCGCGCTCAGCAGCGACAGGAACCGGCCGATGGCCGGCTCGGCCACCTGTTCGCGCGGGCGCCCGCCGACGGCCGTGCGGATCGCTTCCCAGGTGCGGTGATCGATCCGTTTCTGGTAGAGATTGGCCAACTCCATCAGGCGGAGCACCTCCGCCAGGTCGCGCGTGATCTTGTCCAGGCCGCTCCGCGTGGCGCTGATGTGCACCGGCCCCACGCGGAAGTCCCGTTCCACGCGGTGGCTGACCAGTGGCGAGAGCGCGGCAAGCCACCGGGAGGGGGTGCGGACCCCGGCCGTGAAGTTGGCCGAGACGTGCTGCACCTGGCCGGTGCGCTCGAAGAAGTCGCGCATGAACCGTTCGACCGGGAGCACGCCCGCGCCGCGTTCGTAGTGGTAGAGCTCTGCCAGCCGCACCTGCTCGCTGCGGGTCAGGTGGTCTTGCGACTTGCCGGCGTGAAAGTGCAGCTCATTGCGGATCCGCAGCAGGAATTCGTAGGCGGCTGCCAGCCGCCGGCCATCGGCGTTCGGCAGCGCCCCGATCTGATCGAGCCGCTCCGGCTCGCGTTCCCCGTACCGCAGGAAACCGAGCCACCGCACGCTCTGGACGTCCCGCAGTCCACCGCGCGAGCGTTTGAGATTCGGCTGCAGCAGATACGCCGTCTCCCCGTACTGGTGCCGCTCTTCGTTGCGCGCCGCGATCACGGCGGACACCAGCGCCCGCGACCTGCGCCGCGCCAGGCGGCCAAACCGCTCCTGGAACTGCTCGTATAACCGGCGGTCGCCGGCCAGGAACCGGGCCTCCACCAGCGCTGTGAAGACGGTCGGGTCCTGCAGCGCCAGCGTGCAGGCTTCGTCCGGCGTACGCAAGCAGAACCCCAGCTGCAGGCCCGCGTCGCAGATGTCGCGCGTCAGGCAGCGGGCCAGCCGCGCCGCCCGCTCGCCGGCGGCGGGCGCAGCCAGCAGCATCAGATCCACGTCCGAGAAGGGGGCGACGTCCCGGCGCCCGAAGCCGCCGAGCGGCACTAGCGCCAGCCCGGCCTCGCCGCAGTCCGGCGCGACCGCATCGGCCAGACCCGCCGCATGGAGTTGCAGTACGACGGCGTCCACCAGGTCGGTCAGCGCCGCGCACACCTGCCGCCCCGGCGCGCCGCGGTCGTGCTGCGCGCGCAGCTCTGCGCGACCAGCAGCCAGCTGCTGGCGCGCCGTGAGTACCGCCGGACGAAGTCTCAATCCCGTGGACATGGCGGTCTTCCCTTCCATCCACACGTGTCCGGAGCACGCCGCCGTGCCCGGCCTGCCGGCGGCACGCCCGCGCCGGCCCCGCGGTGGCGGTCGCGCCCCGGGTCAGCTTGGTTGGTCTTTGCGCCAGATCTCATCGCCGACCGCCGCCTGCGCGTTGAGCAGACGCGGCAGGACAAACAACAGATCGCTCAGCCGGTTCAGGTAGCGAATCACCGAATCCAGTTCGTGCGGGGCCGGCTGCGCTGCGGCCAGACTCACGACCCGCCGCTCGGCCCGCCGGCACACGGTGCGGGCGCCGTGGAGCAATGCGGCGGCACGCGTGCCGCCAGGCAGTATGAACTCGTTCAACGGCGGCAACTGGCCGTCATACAGGTCGATCTCGCGCTCCAGCTGACTGACCGCCCCATCGCCCAGCAGGCCCAACACGCCCGTCGCCGGGGCCGGCATGGCGAGATCGGCCCCCACGCTGAACAACTCGTGCTGCACCCGGTGCAACAACGTGTCGATGTCCTGGGGCAGGGGCTCGGCTCGCACCAGCCCCAGCCACGCGTTGAGTTCGTCCACGGTGCCACAGGCCTCGATGTGCGGATCGTCCTTGGCCACACGCGGACCGGCACACAAATGAGTCCTGCCGTCATCACCGGTCCTGGTATAGATGTGCACGCTGCCGATCCTCACCGATCCTCGTTGTCTCCAGCGTCTCCAGCGTGGGCGCCCCCGCCGGCGGCGCCTGACGCGCCGGCGGCCCCCGACGCGGCGGCGGCCCGGGATCACCGGGCTGCCATCTGACGCGTGATTCCGCGAGACGTTATCATCCTAGCGTTACGACGGGGTCCCACAAGGGCGATCGGCAGCCAGAATCGGGTGCCGCTGCGGAACGCGCTGGCGGGGCCGCGGGACCGTCTGGGAAGGCAGGAGTCCGGGGAGCTGTGCTGTGAACCGTGTGTGCATGCAGTCTGTTTCGCGCGGGATCGCGACTCTGCTGGGATTCGCCTCCGTGGCGGTGGCCAGCGGGATGGCTGGGGGGCAGGAGTCGATTGAAGCTGCCTATCTGGCGAATGTGCGGCAGGTGACCGAGGGCTACGTCAGGGCAGGGGAGGGCTGCTTCTCGCCCGATGCCGCTACCATCGTGTACCAGGCAGTGCGTCCCGAGTATCCCTTCTTTCAGATCTATTTGCAGCCACTGGCGGGCGGCACGCCGCGGCTGATCAGCACGGGTCGTGGCCGGACCACGTGTGCCTGCTTCTCGCCTGATGGCCGGCAGATCCTGTTTGCCTCGAGCCACTTGCATCCCAACCTCGAGGCGTTGGAAGCCCAGGAGCGGACGCAACAGGAACCGGACCGCAAGGCCGGAGAGGGCCGGCCGGGCAACTGGGATTTCGACCCGTACATGGACATCTACGTGTGCGATCTCGCAGGCCAGAATCGCACGCGGCTGACGTCCGAGTACGGGTACGATGCGGAGGGGGCCTTTTCACGCGACGGGAAGCTTGTCGCCTACTGCCACGTGGAAGAACCGACGGGCACGAGCGGCGACGCAGCCGCCGACGGGTCGCGCAATCCCGACATCTACGTGATGCATGCCGACGGCAGCAACAAACGCCGCATCACCTCGGCGCCCGGCTACGATGGCGCGCCGTTCTTCTCGCCCGACGGCCAGTGGATCGTGTTCCGGACCGACCGCCAGAAACCGGAACGACTGCAGATTCACGTCATCAGCATTGACGGCCAGAACGAAGTCGCCGTGACGGATCAGCCTGAACACGTCAACGGGACGCCACACTGGCATCCCACGAAACCGCTCCTGATCTGGACCAACGCCGATCACACCGACCCGCAGACAGCGCCGAACTACGATCTGGTCGTCATGCCGTACACTGTGGTCGACGGGAAGTTCGTCCCCGGACAGGTTACCCGCGTCACCGACTCGCCGGCCGCGGACGTGTGGCCGGTGTTCTCGCCGGACGGGACGCGCCTGATGTGGACCAGCACGCGGACGGCGGACGGGTCGAGCCAGCTGTTTGTCGCCGACTTCCGCCTGCCGGAGTGAGCGTGCGCCGGCCAGGAGCCGGCCCCTCGGTCAGGCCCCGCCTGCGCGTGTGGCGGCCGGTGGCGGGGCCGCATCGAGCAGCTGGTCGACACGGACCAGCGCGTAGCCGCGCTGGCGGAGTTGGTTAATCAACGCGCCGAGATGCGGGTAGGCTTTGTCCGGGCGCTGGCTGCTCAGATGCTGCAGCAGCGGGTGGCCGTTGAGGCCGCTGCCGTTCCGGGCTTCGTAGTCCAGGATCTCCTGGATCAGCACGCGGGCCGGCCGGAATGCCGCGTGATCTTCCGGCGCGAAATCCCGCTGCGAGCCACTTCCCGGTGTGAAGCTGATCAGCAGGCAGCCGAGTTCCTGGGCCCACCGCGCGTGCTCGGCATTGTACCACTCGAAGGGCGGCACGAAGTACACCGGCTCCTGCCGGGCCGCCCCCAGCTCCCGCAGCTCGGCCAGATTCTGGTGCAGATCGGCCTGGAACCGCGTTTTGTCGACGAGCGACCGGGCCCGATCGTCCCACGGGGCATAGAGCAGGTGTCGGTGCGAATGCGGTCCGACGTAGTGCCCCGCCGCCACGGCGCGCCGCGTCCAGTCGCGCATTCCGGGAGCGGCCAGCGCGTTGCCGGTCAGGAAGAAGGCCGCGTCCACGGCGCTGGCGTCGAGCGTCTGCAGGATCGCCTCGGCACCGTCGACGTACTCGTCAGCGGTGAAGACGAGTGCCAGACGCCGCTCTGCGGGCGGACCGCGGCGCACGCCGCCGGCGTCGACAGCCCACGACGGGCTCGGCGCGGGGACGCCGCCGGCCGCGACCGACCGGGCCTGCGACGGTGTTGCGCCGAAGTGAGCCAGCATCCAGATCGCATCGGCGGTGCCGTCCATCGTGGGCTCATTGGTGGAGTAGTCCCCAATGTCGTCGTGGTAGACGACGTGACCGGTCTGGAAGGGTGCGAATTCATCGGCGGCGGTCAGCTGCAGCCCGAGCAGGCTGTTGTAGACGCGGGCATACACGGGGCCATCCACCAGCCCCCCGGCCACCGCGCGGCGCGTCAGCTTCCACGTGCTGGTGTGGACATCCTCCGGGAACTCGCCCTGCAGCGGAAGGCCCGTGAACATCGTGGTGCCCCACGGATTGCAGCCGAAGAGCCAGTCTCGCTGCGCCAGCAGGTGGCTGTGGTAACGCAGGTCGCCGGTCATCCGCTCGTACAGCAGGATCTGCGTGATCAGCGCCACGGTCAGGTTGTTGGAGCACCAGATGAACGGCACTCCCGCACGGAACGCGTTGGTCTCTGCCCGGCGGAGGGTGGCGTCCATGCCGCGGCGATAGTACTCGGCCAGCCGCGTTTGCGTCGCGGCGTCGGCGTGCGGGTACAGCGCGAAGTGCCCGACGTTCACGAACGGGTAGTATTCGTAGTGCCCGGCGGTCTCCAGGGGCATCCATGACGTGTCGGCCGCCAGGTGGGCGTAACGGATCGCGTCGGTCAGATAGCGCGGCTCGCGCGTCTCCCGGAACAGCTCGGCCGCTGCCCACTCCATGTCATCGGCCCACGTGGTCTCGCTGTAACGATACGGCGCGCCATACGAGTTGCCCTGTTGATAGCCTTCCTGCGCCTGCCCCATCGCGTACAACTCGTGGGCCGCCTGCAGGTACCGGGCCGCCAGCGCCGGGTCCCCCCCCGCCTGCATCCAGACCCGATGTCCGGCCGCCAGCGCGGCGGCACAGCGCCCGGCCAGATTCGCGATGCCCGTGGCCTGGCTCTGGTACTTGTGCAGCCCCTGCGGCCGGCCGTCGGCGCAGTAGACCACCCGGTAGCTGTTCGGCCCCCAGCCATAGTCCGAGGGATCCTGATCGGGCAGCTTCCAGCCCAGGTGATCGCGGTCGTCAGCCACCTGGTGGAACAGCTGATCGGGCTGCGGGTGCAGCTGGAGGAGCCAGTCGAGCCCCCAGCGCGCTTCGTCCAGCACGTCGGGCAGGCCGTTGGGCACGCAGCGCCCCAGCTCGTCGACGCGATCGTCAAACTTGGCCGGCTCGAGTTCGAAGGCCATCAGCAGACGCGCCGTCGCGTTGCTGCCCGTCATCAGATACTTCAGCTGATCGCCTGCGTCGTGCCAGCCGCCGCGGGCGTCGACGAAAGCGCCCGGCGGCAGCGGCCCGTACGCCGTGCGCCCGTCGCGCTGATGACACACGCAGTTGAGCACCGGATTGTAGCCGCACCGCTGCTGCCGCAGGAACCGCAGCGACGCCTCCACCACGTCCCCGTAGGCCGCCTCGCCGATGGTGAACGGACGCGACTGCTCTCCCGTCGCCTCCACCCGCAGGCGATAACGCCCCGGCGCTTCACAGCGGCTGAAGTCGAGCCAGTAGTAATGTGCGAATCCGTCCCATCCGGACGCCGGCGCCGCCGCCAGGTCGCCGGTCAGCGCC
>DAISIS010000019.1:0-22523 GCA_036821925.1 Pirellulaceae bacterium | reverse complement strand
GCGGTAAGTGCGGCGGATCATGGCGGCGGCTTCGTCGTCACCGAGCACCTGTTCCCTGGTGGGGTCGAACTGCAGAGCGCGGCCGACTCGCGTGGCGATGTTGCCGAGGTGACACAGGGACGCCGTAAGATGTCCGATTTCAATATCCGCGTTCGGCCGCTGCCCGCTGCGGATGCAGTCGAAGAAGTTCTGATGGTGGCCGGGCAGCGCGAAGGTCCCCTCCATGCTGGGACCCGGCTCGTTGCGTTCGAGCACAACTTTCCAGCCGGACTTCTTGCCGAGGATCATCATCCCCTTGGTGCCGTAGAAGGCGTTGCCGTTTTCGTGCCCTTCCTGGACGTAGGGGGACCAGATGCGCTGTTCGAAGACCAGTTGCCGCGGTGTTCCCGACGGCGCGGCGCCGGAGTACTCGAACACCACATACTGTGTGTCGGGCCACTGCTGGTCGTCGTCGAAGAAGTACTTGCCGCCCAGCGCCGTGATGCGGCTGGGATGCGTTTCGACTCCCAGGCCCCAGCGGGCCAGGTCCATGTCGTGGACCCCGTCGTTGCCGATGTCGCCGGCGCCGAAAGCATACCACCACCGCCAGACGCTATGCAGCAGATTCGCCTGGTACGGTTGCGCGGGCGCCGGGCCCAGCCACAGGTCGAAGTCCAGATGATCTGGCGGATCGGTCGGCTGCTGGTGGCCGATGCTCCCCCGGCGCTGGCTGTTCCAGGCCTTGGCCACCAGCACGTCGCCGATGATCCCCTCACGCAGCGCCCGCATGGCTGCGATCACGTGCTCGGTGCTGCGGGACTGCGTGCCGACCTGCACCACGCGATCGGCACGCCGCGCCGCCTCCACCATGAGCCGGCCTTCGCGGAGGTTGTGCGCACAGGGTTTTTCCACGTAGACGTGTTTGCCCGCGGCGCAGGCCAGGATCGTCGCCGGTGCATGCCAGTGGTCCGGCGTGGCAATGAAGACGGCATCCACCGCCTGGTCATCGAGGATCCGCCGCAGGTCTGTGACCGCCTGCGGGGCGTGCGCCGACTTGTCGCGCACGACCTGAGCAGCAGCAGCCAGCCTGGTCGAGTCCACGTCGCAGACATGGCTTACCAGGACATCCTGTCGGTCGAGCAGCGCCTGGAGGTGACTCGAGCCCATCCCGCCGGGTCCGATGACGCCGACCTGGATGCGGTCCTGCGGGCTCGCTGGGGCGGCGGCCAGCGCCTCGGCATGGAATGTGGTGAGGGCGGCAAACCCCAGCCCCGCTCCCTTCAGAAACTGGCGACGACGATGCCGTGACATGGCCCGGTTCCTTATTCAAGTTGCGTGTCCGTAGCCTGGAGATAGCCGGTGTACACTTCTTGGAGACGCCCGAACTCCGCAGCCTGGCCGTGGATCCACAGCCGATAGTCCAGCCGGAACGGCTGCCCCGCCTCAAACGCGCGCGCTTCAACACCGGGAAAGCCGACACACATGGCGCCGTAGTAGCGGGTGAGCCAGGCGGGCGGGTAGTCCGGATGCCGGGGCGATACCAGGATCGCCGCGCCGCTGCGGTGTTCCCGCTGGCCAAACCGCGACGTGAAATCGGCCCAGGTCAGCCGCGTGTCGGGCAGGTCATCCGCAGCCGGTCCGCTGGGAACCGTGATCAGCGTCTCCTCGCGCGCGCCGGGGGCAAACCGCACGGTCAGCCCGCCGTAGCTCTTGCCCTCAGCGCCCTGCAGACTCAGCGGCTTGACAGGGGTGAAGTACAGCTCCATGTCCAGGGCACGCGCGGCGGCTGCGGCGCGAAACACCCGCACCCAGATCCGCTCCACCATCACCAGCTCCTCCCCGACGTACCAGCCGTTTTCGACGGCCAGCACAGCCGACACCGGACCTGTCTCGCGCGCCAGGTAGCGGTGGAACTTCTGCGCGATCGTCGATCCGGCCCACAGGTCGTGCGCCTGCCCGTCCACCAACACGTGCGGCCACGTCCAGAAGATGCCGTGATGGTGGTAATGGTCTGCCGGGAAGTCATCGGTGAGCACCTCACCGCTGAGCCCGTAGAGCGGATGGATGTAGCAGCTGCGGCTGCGGCGGTGCTCCTGCTGCGGAATATCCTGGCGCGTGATCACACCGTGGTTGTAGACGAACACGGGACTCTCCCCCTCGCACAGCTGCAGCGATTCGGGGGCCACGTCGCGGAAGGTGAAATGGGCGGGCCACGCAGCGCTGGCGGGCGCCAGCTGGAATCGCCGCGAAACGCTGGCCTCGCCTCCCGCCGGGAGCACCGCCATCAGACGCTGCCGGCCGGCTGCCGGCGATCCATCCGCAGACGGTGCGGCACCGAACTGAACGGGCACCGACATGGCGCTGCCGTCGAGCGTCAACTGCCAGGTGCAGGCGGCGTCGACCGCCGCCGGGCATTCCACCGCGACAGGCAGTTCCACAGCGCTGGCCGCCACGCGCAGCACCGGTTCGGCAGCCACGGATGCGGGGAGCACATACAGCCCCCAGGTTGCGAAGCAGACAGACGCGGCGATGTCCCGCCACGCGACGGTTGAGGAAGATGGCGAGCGTAGAATGGCCGGATGCTCCTTGATACAGCGCGAAGGGGCGAACATGGACTTCCGGTGTACTCACCCACCTGAAGAACCCTCACCACGATGCAATCCAGCTTATCTTGCGCAGCGGCCGGGGGAAACAGGTCCGTCGCGACGATGCTGGACGACGCCTACTGGCTGCCGGTCTGGGGGGCGTCCGCGGGCTGGGGGACGCCTGCCGGGGCCGCCATGGCTTTCCGGAGCGCCGCCTGACCGAGCCGCGCGAAGTTGATCGACTCGCCCAGCACGCGCGCCGACTCCTGGTCGGCGTGGAACCCGGCGGAGTTCTCGGCCTCGACATAGTCGACATAGAAGCTGGCCTTGCGCTGGAAACGGCAGGCTTCCGCCAGTTGCTCGTCCGACACGCCGCTGCGCCGGGCGGCGGCAATCTCGTCGATCAGGTCGACCAGCGCGTTGAGCGCGGTTTCGACCAGGCTGCGATGCCGGGTCTGGATCGCCTCGGCGCGCGCCACCAGCTCCTGATCGGAGTACTTGTGGCAGGTGCCACACGAGTTGTTGACGTTCAGCAGCGGGCTCTGCACGTGATGGTCGCTGACCTTCGTGCCGCCGACGCGTTTGTACGGCATGTGGCAGTCGGCACACATCACCCCGGATCGCGCATGGATCCCCTGGGACCACATTTCAAATTCGGGGTGCTGCGCCTTGAGCATCGGGGCGCCGGTCTCGGCGTGCGTCCAGTCCTTGAACTGCTGCTCATCGTAATATGCCAGGGCCGCGTCGACGGTGAGCCCCTTCTGCCAGGGGTAGGTCAAGCGCTTCGCTTCGCCCTGGAAGTAGTACTCGACGTGACACTGGCCGCAGACGTACGACCGCATCTCCTGACGCGAGGCCATGGCGTTGACGTCATAGTTCGGGATGCCTTCGAGCGCCTTGGCCGCGGCAATGCCCTCCATGAAAGCGGGGCGGGTCACGCGCAACGCCATCGTGGCCGGATCGTGGCAGTCGATGCAGCTGACCGGATGCTTGACATGCTCGCGGGCTTCCGCGTAGGGCAGGCTGTTGAGCTTCTCAAAGCCGGCCACGAGATCGCCGTCGCCAAGCTGCTTCATGGCTACGTATGTCGATGCGTGGCAGTTGATGCAGGTGCCGGGCTGCCCGACCTTCTGCCGCTGCGTGTAGATCTGATCGGTCAGCATGTACGCGTGTCCGCGCTCCTCCCGGAAGTCCGTGGCGAACGCGTAACCCGCCCACATGCGTTTGAGCTGCGGGATCGACTCCAGCTTGCTCTGGGAGACGACGCTGCGTGGATCTTCGTCCGACGCTGCACGCGGAATGGCCTCGCTGCCGCCGTACCGCGTCTGCTGCATGTCGGCCGTCTTCTTGTAGTCGTCGTACTCCAGCGGGAAATTGCGCCCCCAGACCTCCGGATCGTCCGTGGCATCGGTCAATTCCACGACGCGGACGATCGGCACACGCGACTCCACCTTGCGCTCGAAGATGTTGACCAGCAGCGCGGCTACCGCCAGGCAGGCTACGCCGGACAACAACGCCACCAGAACCAACAGCCGGATCGATGCGTTTCCACGCCGTTTCATGGGGGATCTTCCTTCCTTCGTCGGGCCTCGCTGCGCGCCACGCGTGGCACGGCAGCTGCGTCAGGTGTCATGTCCCACCGTGGCATGGCAGTGGAGACAGGATAGGCTCTCCACCGTCCCGCCCGAGGTGGGCAGCGGGTCAATCTGATGGATGATCGGAGCATGGCAGTGGCGGCAGGCGTTTTCGACCACCTGCCGGTTGTACCGCGTGATCTGAATCTGGTCGTGGAACCAGCCGGTCGTGAAGGCCCAGGCGTGGAACATCCCGTTGCGCCCCTTGCAGTAGTACTTGCCCAGCAAATCATGGGGAGCATGGCAGTCGTTGCACGTCGCATGGCGGCTGTGCGACGACTTGACCCAGGCGTCCAGGTGCCCCTTCATGACGTGGCAGTTGGCACAGGCTTCCGGGCGATTCGTCAGGTACGACGCGCCCCGGGCATAGCCGAACGTGAAGACGCCAACCCCCAGGAAGATGCCGATCAACACGGCGATCGTGACGGCACACGCCGCGCCCCAGTTCATGCGCGTCGCCGCAGCGGTCGTCACTTCGGACTGCTCCATGCCATGCCTCCGGCCATCGCGATCCCAGCACCCTCTGAATCCTCGGGTCCGCGGACGCGGCCCCAGCCGGGGACTCGCTCGCACCGCACCGACCTGCAGATTCCCTGGGCAGAGTATAGCACGCTCATGCAGTTGGTCCACTAGATCCATGCGTCATCTACAGCTTCCCCGGCAGCGGTGGCGTCAGTACATTGGCCCAGGGCGCATCACCCGTTACAAGGGAGCTATCGATGAGACGACGCCAGTTCCTGACGCGTCTGAGCGCTACGCCGCTGACCCTGCCGACGCTCGTGTGCGGCGCAACCGCTATATCGGCGCAAGTGCCGAGCGACGCGGCGGCCGCGGCACGCCTCTGGCCGTCCCTGGACACGCTGTACGACCAACTTGCCCGCTGGCAGCGAGACCGAGCACCCTGGGTGCGTCTGGAAACGGTGGGCACCTCCGCCCAGAACCGGCCGCTCCAGGCACTCACACTGACCGATCCCGCGACGGACGCCGAGCAGAAAGAACAGGTGCTTGTCACCGCCGTGCACTCGGGCGTCGAGCGGACCGGTGCCACCACGATCATGCACCTTGTCGACTGGCTGCTGTCCGGCACGCCGGCCGCCGGTGAGATGCTCAAACGGCAGGTGATCACCTGCCTGCCTGTGGTCAATCCCGACGGCTACGTGGCGGGCACCGTCGCCAACAGCCAAGGGTACGATCCGTATACCGCGTGGACGCTCGCTGGCCCGCGCGATCCGGAGAAGAACGCCGAGGCGGTGGCCGTCCAGCAGCTGTTTGACCGGCTGCAGCCGGAGGTACACGCGGATGTGCACGGCCTGGACCTGAGCTTCCCCGGCTACATCATGGTCGAAAGCACCGGGTCGGCCTGGTCGAATGTTGCGCTGCGCCCCTATCACCAGCGCGTCATCCGGCTGATGAACGATGCAGCTCTGGCCGACGGGTTCGCCACGGTCGTGCCCGAGGATGATGCGGAGCGGCTGTATTGGGGACCGGCACTGGAAGCGGCGGCCGCCAAGCTCTGGTATGGCCGCGCACGCCCCTACGCCGCGCTCTACGCCTATCACCACTACCATACCCTGACACTGGCGAGCGAAGTCTGCTGGGAACGCAGCGGCCTGGTGCGCCACCAGCGACTGCTGGAAATCGGCAATGAAGTCTGGCCCGGAGAATACTACGCCGGCTATCCGACCCGCGTGATTGCCGGCACCGAGTTCCATCGCGTCGTCGCTTACGGAACCAGCGCCGCGGCGCGGCGCCGCAGCCGAGTCGAACTCTGGAACAGGCTGGGTCAAATCCGCATCGGCTTTGCCAACCCGCAAGCCGAAGGACGGCTGGTCTGCGCCGTCACTACCTCCGCCGCCGCCGCGCGGCGCCTGGGCGACGGCCGCCTCAAAGACCTGGCCGACTCCCTGTCCGGCCTGCCCTACGTCGATGCGGAAGCTGTGCGCCGCGTCCTGGTCGCACACCCCGACGGACCGGGTCTCTGGGGACCGCATGCCCACCTCTATATGGAAGGTGGAGACGCGGCCACCACCGCCACCACGCCCCCGACCCAAGCCCCAGCGCCGGCCCCCATCCAGCATGGACTGGCCATCCGCCTGCGCGTTCCGTACCCCCAGGCCCAGCTCACGGACCTCCGCCTCAACGGCCACCCCCTGCCCCCCTCGGATACCGAAGGCTACCAGCAGTGGTCGAGTGCCGGCTTCACCCACCTGCAAGTCAATATCCGACCGTCCCTCGCGCAGTCCCAGGATTGCTTCCTGATCACTTGCGCGTACGACCCGCGCGCACAGCGCCCACGCGGCTGGCCGTAAGCCGCCCCCAGCCAACCGCGTTTGCTGTTTGCCTCGCTGGTGGGGGCGCCGTCTTCGGTTGCCGACCGGCAGGTCTTGTATACCGACCGGCGGTCTGCTATTTCTTCTAGTGAGGAGTGTGGTGCGCAGGGCGCGCCGCCGAGGCCCGCGTTGTGGCGGCTGGGCGGGAGTGCACGCGGGGCGGGTGGCGATCAGACCGAGAGCACGCAGAGATGCCGAGACTGAGCAAGGCGCGCAAGGCGATGCTGACCGCGATGATGAAGGACAGCATCTATGAGGCGACTCGATCGGTGCTGAGCGAGCATGGGATCGACGGCACCACGATGAATCGCGTGGCGGAGGCTGCGGATCTGGCCAAGAGCAGTCTGTACGGCTATTTCCAGAACAAGGAGGAGCTGCGCTCGTTTGTAGCGCATCGCATCATGGCGCCGATCGCTGATCGGATCGACGAGATAGCCGGGGCGCATCTGTCGGCGACTGAGAAGCTAGGTGGTGTGGTGCGCGCGGCGCTGGCTGGTGTGGCTCAGCATCGCGAGCTGTTGGTGCTGCTTGTGCAGGACAAATTCCGTCACGGTCCGGACGCGGTCGGGCAGTCGGTGCGGGACCGTGTAGCGCGCACCGTAACGGCGGTGTTTGAGCAGGGGATGCAGGAGGGGCAGATTCGGCGTGACGATGCGGCTCAGCTGTCGCGTCTGTTTCTGGCCTGCGTGGCCGAGTTCTGCGAAATCTGGATTGGGGCGGATCCGCCGGCCGAGATCGAATCCTGTGTGGAGAAGGTGTTGAGGATCTTCCTGCACGGGGTGGCGGAGGATGTTGCGCGCAAGGGCGTGCGGCGGAGTGGCCGGTGATGGGGGTGGCATGGGCGGTGGGCGGCTTCGTGGGGATGGGTGTGCGGCAGGACCTGGCAGGAGCGCAGCAGGCATGAGTTCCGGCAATCGCAAGCGATGGTGCTTCGGGGTAATCGCGGTGCTGGCCGTGATCGCGACGGGAGTCGCGGCGGCCAGTCTGCAGCGGTGGCATCAGCCGGACGGCGTCCCGGCCGCGGCCGGGACGCTGCCGGAGCGATCGGTGGCGGCGGATTCCGCTCCGCCGGCTGAGCGGCTGATCGTGCTGGAGGGAGAGCGCATCACGGTCCGGCCGGTGCAGCGGAGTGTGGACGCCGTCGGCACCTTTGCCGGCTATGACGAAGTGACGGTCACGGCGGAGGTCAGTGGCCGGGTGGCGAAGATCTTCCACGACGTGGGGGACATTGTCCGTCCTGGCGACCCGTTGTTGGAGCTCGACACGACCGACTTTGAACTGGAGCTGGAGCAGACGCGCCGAGCGCTGGAGCTGGAGGTGGTCAGGCTGGGTGTCCCGATCCCGTCGGAGCCGTTATCGCCCGGCGACATTCTCGCGCTCTTGCGCGCGTTCGACGTCCACAGCCTGCCGTCGGTGATCCGCGCCGAGAAGCTGGAGGAGATGGCCCGCCTGCGGCTGCGGCGGGCGGAGGAGCTGCGGCAGGGCAATGCGATGAGCGAGGAGGAAGCTCAGCAGCGTCAGACGGAATACGACGTGGCCCGGGCCGCGTGGGATCAGGCCAACTACGACGCCCAGGCGGCGTTGGCGGCGATTCGCCATCGCGCCGTGCTGCTCCGCATCGCGATGCGCAAGCTGGAGCTGGCCACTGTTCACGTACCCACCCCTTCGCAGCGCGAGCAGCTGCCGGATCCGGTGCGCTATGCGGTGGTGGAGCGCAAGGTGACTGAAGGTGAGATGCTCAAGGACGCGCCCGGCGCGTCGACGGCCACCTTCAAACTGGTGATGGACGGCGTGCTGAAGCTGGAGGCCCGCGTGCCCGAGCGGTTCGCGGCGGAGGTGCGGGAGGGTCAGGCCGCGCAGATCCGCGTGGACGCGTTTCCGCAGCGGGTGTTTGACGGCAACGTGGTGCGCATCAATCCGGCCGTGGACCGGATGAGCCGGACGTTCAACGTGCAGGTCTACGTACCGAATCCCGACCGGGCGCTGAAAGCCGGCGGGTTTGCGGAGGTCGAGATCCTGACGCGGGTCGACCCGGCGGCCTGGACCGTCTCGCCAGAGTCCGTGGTCACGTACGTCGGATCGACCCGCGTGTTTGTGCTGCGCGACGGCCAGGCCCACGTAATTCCGGTGGAGCGGGGGATCGAAGGCGCCGGCTGGGTGGAAGTGCTGCACGACGGCGCTGGCGACCTGCGTCTGGATGACGTCGTGATTCGAGGTGGTCAGGACAAGCTGGCGGAAGGGGTGCCGGTGCAGATCCGCAACGCCGCCAGGCTGCAGCAGCCGGCGGAGCCCCTGTCGGCGGCAAGGTAGTGACGTATGAGCCTGTGGGATCTCTGTATTCGTCGGCCGATCTTCACCGTCATGCTCGTGTCCGCACCGATCGTGCTGGGCATCTTCGGCCGTGCGCGGCTCGGCGTCGACCTGCTCCCGAACGTCGACCTGCCGATCGTCGTCGTAACGACGATCCTCAAGGGTGCCAGCGTCGAGGAGATGGAGACGAGCGTCACCAAGCCGATCGAGCAGATCATCAACACGGTCTCGGGCATCGATGAGCTGCGGTCGACGACCAAGGAAGGCATCTCGACGGTGGTGGTGCAGTTCTTTCTGGAGAAGGACCGCGACGTCGCGGCGCAGGAAGTGCGCGACAAGATCTCCACGATCATCTCGCAGCTGCCGGTCGGCACGGAGACGCCGATCATCGACAAACTCGACCTGAACGCCATGCCGGTGCTGCAGATCGCCGTAGCCGGTTCGCGCCCCATGCAGGAACTCACCGAGATTGCGCGCAAACGGATCAAGGAAGATCTGGAGAGCGTGTCCGGGGTGGGGGCCGTGATCATCGTGGGGGGGCGGCAGCGGGCGGTCAACATCGTGATCGACACCGACAAGCTGACCAGCTGCAACCTGTCGATCGAGGAGGTGCGGCAGGCGCTGATGCGCCAGAACCTGGAAATGCCGGGGGGCCGGGTCGACCAGGGTTCGCGCGAGCTGGTGCTGCGGACGATGGGGCGGGTCGAGAATGCCACGAGTTTCCTGAATCTGATCGTGGCCAACCAGGCCGGGTACCCGGTGCGGGTCCGCGACATCGGGCGCGTGGAGGATTCGTTCGAGGAGCCGCGCAGCCTGGCCCGACTCGACGGCCGCAATGCGGTCAGCCTGATTGTGCAGAAGCAGTCGGGCAGCAACACGGTGGCGGTGGTGGAGCGGGTGCGGGAGCGTTTCGAGGCGCTCCGCGCGCTGCTGCCGCCCGACATCGAGACCTTCATCGTGAAGGACCAGTCGCGATTCATCGTGCGATCGATCGAGGAGATGAACTTCCACCTGGTGATTGCGGCCATCCTGGTGGCGATCACGATCCTCCTGTTCATCCAGGACTGGCGGACGACGATCATCGCCAGCCTGGCCATTCCGGCCTCGATTGTGACCACGTTCGCGTTCATGTACTGGGTCGGCTTCACTCTCAACAACATCACGATGCTGGGGCTGATCCTGGCGATCGGCATCGTGATCGACGACGCCGTGGTCATCAACGAGAACATCTTCCGGCACATGGAAGAGGATGGCGTGTCGGCGCTCACCGCGGCCTCCACCGCCACCCGGGAGATCGCCCTGGCGGTGTCCGCCACCACGCTGTCCCTGCTGGTCATCTTCATCCCCATCGTCTTCATGGGGGGGCGGATCGGGCGGTTCTTCAGCAGTTTCGGCGCGACCGTGGCCTTTTCGATTCTGGTGAGCTGGTTCGTGTCGTTCACGATGACGCCGATGTTGTGCTCCCGTTTTCTCCAGCGCCGGCCGGACCGGGGCCACAGCAAGGAGGGGCTGATCTGGCGCGCCATTGCCGGCGGATACGGCGTGCTGCTGGGCTGGTCGCTGCGCCATCGCTGGGTCATCGTGACGACCAGCGCCCTGCTGCTGGTCGCCACCGTGTTCCTGTTCCAGGTCGTCGGCTTCGATTTCCTGCCGCGTGACGACCAGAGCGAGTTCGAAGTGGCGATCACGCTGCCGGAAGGCTGCACGCTCACCCAGGCCGACCGGCTCTTTGCGGAGATCGAAGAGCGTCTCAGCAAGCTCCGCGGCGTGACAAACGTGTTCGCGACGATTGGCGACACCACCGGCCGGATCTCCCGGGGCCAGGGGGATGTCACCACCGGGACGATCTATGCGCGCCTGGTCGACCTGGAGCAGCGCACGCGCCCCTGGTACGACTGGCGCCACTGGTACCAGGGGATGTTCAACCTGCCGGAAGAAGACCCGCGGTACTTCACGCAGTTCGAAGTGCAGCACGAGGCCCGCCAGGTGGTGGCGCAGTACACGGAGTTGCGGACGGCCGTGCAGGACGCGACCTTCATGTCCGGGTCCGGATTCCGGCAGGCCATGGTCGACCTGAACCTGCGCGGCCCGGACCTGCAGCAGCTGCAGGCCTACTCGGAACAGATCGTCCAGTGGATGCACGAGCATCCGGAATACGTCGATATCGACACCAGCTTGTCGCTGCGCAAGCCGGAGCTGCGCGTGCACATCGACCGGGAGCGCGCGTCCGACCTGGGCATTTCCGTCCAGACGATCGCGTCCACGCTCAACGTGCTCGTCGGCGGCGAGCCGGTGACGAAGTACAAGGAGATCGACGAGCAGTATGACGTGTGGTTGCGGGCGGAGACTCACTTCCGCGACCGGCCGGACGCCATTGGGCGGCTCATGATTCCTTCCCCGCGCGCCGGCCTCGTGCAGCTGTCCAGCCTGGCCACACTCGAAGCGGCCCGCGGCCCGGCCACGATCGACCGGTTCGGCATGATGCGGCAGGTCGTCGTCACGGCAAATCTGGAAGGCAACAAGCCGCTGGGCGACGCCGTCGATGAACTCCGCGCGCTGGTCGGCTCCCTGAACCTCCCGGCCGACTACCGTTACGAGTTCCTCGGCCACGCCAAGATGATGGGCGAGTCGAACGAGAATTTCGTGATCGCCTTCATGGCCAGTTTCCTCTTCATGTACATGATCCTGGCGGCGCAGTTCGAAAGCTTCATTCATCCCATCACCATCCTGCTGGCCCTGCCGCTGACCTTGCCGTTCGCGCTCATTTCCCTGATCCTGTTGCAGACGAACTTGAACATCTTCGCCATGTTCGGCCTGTTCATGCTGTTCGGGATCGTCAAGAAGAACGGCATTCTGCAGGTGGACTTCACGAACGTGCTGCGCAGGCGCGGCCTGCCGGTCCGGGAGGCGATTGTGCAGGCCAACCAGACGCGGCTGCGCCCGATCCTCATGACGACCGCCATGCTCATCGCCGCGATGATCCCCATCGCGTTGGGACGTGGGCCGGGCGCCGAGAGCCGCGCCAGTCTGGCCCGCGTCGTACTTGGCGGCCAGGCACTCTCCCTGCTGCTGACGCTGCTCGTCACGCCGGTCGCCTACTCGCTGTGGGAAGACCTGCTGGCCCTGGCGGCGCGCTGGCGGAGCCGCCGGCACCGCGCGCCGGCCGCGGAACTCGCCCGCGGCGAAACGCTGGCCGCTCCGCACACGGTCAAGCAGCTCAAGGGCGCGACCTGATCGCGCGCCGGCCCGGGGCCTGCGCCCCGCACCGCTCCCCGGCGCCAGCGCGCGCGTCGGGCCCGAGCCGCCGATTGCCACAGGGCACTGTTTCTTACATCATGGGGCGGGCGCGACGTGTGTCTGCCCCGCTCGCGCAGTGAACTTGGGAACTGAAGTGGAGGGGATGCCCCATGTGTCGAATTGCCCCGCTCGGCCGAACTGGCCTCGTATCGTGCCTCGTGTTGCTGCCCGGTATGCTCGCCGCCGCGCCGCCGCAACGGGGACTGAACCTGCTGGCCAACTCGGGTTTCGAGCAGTCGGGCAACGGCCGGGTCGGCGGTTGGCACGTGGCCGGGAACGGTTACGATCTGGTGGCCGGGCGGCAAGACGGCCGGCAGGCGATTCACGTACAGAGCGAGCAACGTCAGCAGACTTCCGGCGTCATGCAGGAGGTCACGTTCGACCCGCCGCTGAAGCACCCGTTTCTGGTGTCGGGCTGGAGCAAGGCGCAGGCGGCGCAGGGACAGGATTACTGCCTGTACCTCGATGTGTGGTATGACGACGGCACGCAGCTGTGGGGGCAGCGCGGCGACTTCCAGCCGGGCTCGCATGACTGGCAATACCTGGAGTACATCTTCAATGTTGACAAACCGGTCACCAAGATCCAGTACTTCATCCTGTTCCGCGACTGTGTCGGGGAGGCGTGGTTCGACGATGTAGCGCTGAGCGTGGCGCCGTTTCGCGTCACTGCTGAACGGCTGCAGCCGGGCCTCTATGGCGGCAACACGCTCGACGCGTGTGTGAGGCTCTCCCTGCCGGCGGCGTGGACCGCCAGCATCCTGCGCGCGGGAGATGCGGTGTGGAGCGTGGCGGGTGAAGGCCCGGTCTGCCACCTGTCATGGGGTGGAAACGACGCGGCGGGGAAGCCGCTGCCCGGGGGCCAGTACCAGTTGCGCGTGGAAGCCACCGATCAGTTCTACCAGGAGCAGGTCGTGCTGGAACGCGCCGTGGAGACTCCCACCGGCACGGGACCAGGCTACGTGGCCTGGACCGAAAGCAGCATGTTGCGCATGCTGCCCACCACGCTGCCGGCCAGCCGGCCCGAGGCGCTGCTGGCACGCATCGCGCTGGCCGGGGGCGAATGGGAGAGCTATCAGGTGGCGCTGCGCACGGCGCCTGGCGTCGAACTGCGCGATTGCACGGTGCAGCTGGGGGACCTGGCGGATGGGCACGGGCACGTGATCCCCGCTTCCGACCTGCAGTGGCACCAGGTGGGCTATGTCGAATTCAAGGAGTTCAGTCAGGGGGCGGTGCTCCCGGAAGACGCCGCGCCGGGCTGGTGGCCCGATCCGCTGTTGCCCGTCAGCACGTTCGACGTGACGCCGGCGTTCACACAGGCGTTGTGGTTCACGGTCTATGCGCGACCGGGCACGCCTGCGGGGGTGTATCGGGGGAACGTGGTCATTGCGCCGGCGCAGGCCGACCCGGTCCAGGTGGCGGTCGAGGCCGAGGTGTACGGGTTCGAACTCCCCGTTCAGCCGCACCTGAAGACTGCTTTTGCGCTGATGGACGGGTTCCTGGAAAAACTCTACGGCAAGCCGTTGCCGGTGGAACTGCGGCGCGCCTACGGCGACTACTTGCTGCAACATCGCCTCAATCCGGACGACATCTCACGCACCGACCCGCCGGACCTGGCGGATCTGGAGTACTATGATGCGCGCGGCCTCAACGCGTTCAACGTCCTCAATATGGTGGAACCGCGCGGCACGCGCACCTGGGTCTGCTGGAGCCCCGGCGAGGTGTACACCCCTGCGTTCAAGCAACAGCTCATCGCGCGGCTCGATCCGTACGTTGCGGAGCTGAAGCAGCGGCAATGCTTCCACAAGGCCTACATCTACACGTTCGACGAGCGGGGCGAAGAGTTCTGGCCCATCCTGCGCGAGTACTTCGGACTGGTCCAGCAGCGCTACGGGATTCCCACACTGACCACGGCGTACGTGCCGCAGGATCCCGAGGTGATGAAGGACCTCAACATCGACTGGAACTGCCCGTTGACGGCGGTCTACAAGTACGAGCAGGCCGAGGCCTGCCGCCGTGCCGGTTTGCAGGTCTGGGCGTACACCTGCTGCGGGCCGCGCAAGCCGTATGCCAATATCCTGGGCGATGACCCGCTCATCGAATCGCGCCTGCTGTGGTGGCAGGCCTACCACCAGCAGTTCGACGGGTTCCTGTTCTGGGGGCTCAACATCTGGGATCGGCAGCACAACGATTATCTGATCGACCCCGAGCGGGACGGGCCGCGGTTGCGCTGGAGCATCACGACCAGTCCGCCGGGTTCGGGCTGGACGTCCGCTCTGCATGGCGACGGAGAGTTGTTGTATCCGACCAAAGACGGTCCGCTCGGCTGCATCCGGCTGGCCAATATCCGCGACGGGTTGGAGGATTACGAGTACCTGTGGAAGCTGGCGGAGCTGACCGGCGATCGGGAGCTAGCGCGGCGGGCCTGTTTGCCGGTCACCGAGAACCTGACGACATTCACCCTAGATCCGCAGGTGTTGGCGGCCCAGCGGGCGGCCATTGCCCGGCAGGTGGAATCGCTCATGGACCGTTAACGGGCGTCACTGTTTGTCCGCAGTCGGCTCAGCGGCGGGGGATGCCGAAATCCGCAGGAGGATCCAGGCCTGCGTCCAGCCGTCGTCGCGGAACAGCAGCGCGCGCGCCACGTCTTCGGTCAGGTTCTGGATGCCGGCCTCCATCACCGCCCCTGCGACCTGCCAGGCGGCTCGCTGCGTCGCCGGATCCAGGGCCCCGTGCAGCGGCTGCATCGAATTGGTGGCGAAGTCGTATTGCTGGCCCGAAATCGTCCCGGACTGGCCGACGGCCAGCTGCAGCAGCGCTGGAACCGGCTTGTCGACGGGGGGCACCGCGGCAAACACACCCAGCGGCAACCCGGGCGGCTCCGACTCCGCCGATGGGGCCGCGCTCGCCAGGTGCTCGGCCGGCCTGCGTGCATCCACCGCGCGCTCCCGCCGCACGCCATTGTGATAGACGAAGATGAGCCCGCGTTCGTCGGGGCGGAAATCGTAATGCTGCGGCGCCGGGTCCACGCCCAGCAACGTGTGGACATCCGACCAACTGCTGCCGCTCCACCGATCGCCACCCTGCACAGGGCGCGACGCTACCGATCCGTGCGCTGTATCCCACTGCGGAGTAAACGGCTTCTCGGCACACTGCGCGATCTGTTCGTCGACGGCGGTGCGAATCTTCTTCAGGATGCCCAGCGAGTCCAGCGCGTCCCGATCAGCAAGGTTCAGACGCGGCCGAATACTCGGTCGCGTGCCGGCCGGCAGCGCACCGACCGGCGCGCCTGCCTCGCCAGCTGCTGCTGCGTCGCCGGCCGAGTTGAGCGTCGACGAGTCGAAGAGGATGACGGCGGGCTGATTGAGCAAGGGGCCGTAGTCGATGCTGAGCGGGCCGCCCGGATTGACCATGGGGCTGTTGCGTAGAACCGGCTGGTTGTTCATCGGCCGCGTCGCGCGCGCGGGCAGTGCGCTGCGCGGGGCGCCCGGCCGGTTCATGCCACGCGAGCTGTAGCCGCGCTGGCTGCTTTGACCCGCGACCTCTGCACACGACCCCGCGAAGGTGATGGCGCCGGACAACAGAGCTATGACCAGGGCGTTGTTGCGATTTCTCATGGCTGCCTTTCGGATCGGGGCGAGATGGCAGAGCTGCCTGACGTCTTGAGATATTATTACCGTTGCGGGCCACGCGGTGCAGTCCCGCAGGACCAGTTCTTCCCGGGATTCTTCCCGCGGAGGGGGCGCGGCCGACAAGCGTTTTCGCGCCGCGATCCTGGTGTGCCCGCGCCAGCCGTCATTCTATACTGACAGACGCTGATCGCGAGGCGCGCCTGGCACACGCGCAATTTCGGATGGACAGGACGGTGATGCATGATCAGATGCCGATGGTTCTTGGGTCTCGCACTGCTGGCGTGGGCGGCGGCGAGCGGGGGGAATGCGGCGGAGCGGCCGAACATCCTGTGGCTCACGAGCGAAGACCACGGGCCGCACCTGGGCTGCTATGGCGACACCCTGGCACGCACGCCCCATGTGGATGGCCTGGCCGCCCGAGGACTGCTGTTTCGACGCGTCTGGTCGTGTGTGCCCGTCTGCGCTCCGGCGCGGACCGCGATCATTTCGGGCCTGTATCCGTCCAGTAGCGGCGGGCTGCACATGCGGTCGATGGTGCCGCTGCCCGCCGAGATCAAGCTGTATCCGCAGTTCCTGCGCGAAGCGGGTTACTACTGTACGAACAACAGCAAGGAAGACTACAACTGCCGGCAGGCGGCGGGCCTGTGGGACGAGTCCTCCGGCAAGGCACATTGGCGCCATCGCAGCGCGGGGCAGCCGTTCTTTGCGGTGTTCAATTCCATCCGGAGTCATGAAAGCCAGATTCGCAGCCGGCCACACCAGCCGATCACGGATCCGGCGCAGGTGCGTGTGCCCCCGTATCACCCGGATACGCCCGAAGTGCGTCAGGACTGGGCGCAGTACTACGACAAGGTCAGCGAAGCGGATGCGGACGCCGGCGCGCGGCTGCGGGAGCTGGAGCAGGCAGGTCTGGCGCCGGAAACGATTGTGTTTTACTACGCTGATCATGGCAGCGGAATGCCGCGCTGCAAACGCTATCCGGGGAACTCCGGCCTGCATGTGCCGCTGGTTGTCTACTTTCCCGAGAAGTGGCGTCACCTGGCACCCACAGAATACGGGCCGGGCGGCCAATCGAATCGCCTGGTCAGCTTCGTGGACTTCGCTCCCACGCTGTTGAGTCTGATCGGTGTCGAGCCACCCGCCTGGATGCAGGGGCACGCGTTTGCTGGCCCCTATCAGACCGAGCCCCCGGCGTATCTCTACGGCGCGCGCGGTCGGATGGACGAACGGGACGACTTGATCCGCAGCGTCACCGATGGCCGCTACGTCTATCTGCGCAACTACCTGCCGCACATCTCGCAGGCACAGCACAACGACTACCAATTCCAGACCCCCACGACCCGCGTCTGGCGCGACTGGTTCGATCGTGGCCTGGCCAACGAGGTGCAGGCGGCCTTCTGGCGTGTGCCGCGCGCGCCGGAGGAGCTCTACGACCTGGAGGCGGACCCGGACGAAATCCACAATCTGGCGGGCTCCGCCGCACACCGGGATGTGCTGGAGCGGCTGCGGCAGGCACAACGCGACCACGCGGCCGCAGTCCGGGACGTTTGCTTTCTGCCTGAAGGCGAGATCCATTCCCGCTCGGAAGGGAGCACCCCCTACGCGTTGGCGCGCGACGACGCCCGGTATCCGCTGGCCCGCATCGTCGCGGCTGCCGAGCTGGCGTCGCATCTCGACCCTGCCGCGCTGCCCGCGTTGAGGCAACTGCTGGCAGACCCCGACAGCGCCGTACGCTACTGGGCCGCGCTCGGCTTGTTGATGCGGGGCGCGGCGACCGACGCGAACAGTGCGGTGGCGCTACGCACGGCGCTGCAGGACCCGTCCCCCTATGTCCGGATCGTGGCCGCTCAGGCCCTGGCCGAGTGCGGACCGGAGGCCGACCGGGCCGCAGCGCTGGCGGCACTCGGCCAGCTGGCGCCGCCTCCGGCCAACGGTGTCTTTGTCGCCACCGCTGCGCTGGCCGCCATCGATGCGCTCGGTCCCAAAGCCGCCACCCTGCGGGAGATGGTGCGGAAGCTGGATCCCGCCGGCCCGTCGCCTGACCCGCGTTTCGACGCGCACCTTCCCAAACTGATCCAGCACATCGTATCGGCACCGCCCAACCTGATCTGGATCATGGCGGACGACCTGGGCTATGGGGAACTGGGCTGCTATGGGCAGCCGCTCATTCGCACGCCACATCTCGATCGCCTGGCGGCCGAAGGACTGCGGTTCACCCAGTTCTACGCCGGAGCGACCGTGTGCGCTCCATCGCGCAGCGTCCTGATGACCGGTCGGCATCAGGGGCACACACGCGTACGGGGCAACGCCGGGCGCAGCAATCCGCTGGCCCAGGCGCTGCGTCCCGACGACGTGACGGTGGCCGCGATGCTGCAGAAGGCCGGCTATGCGACGGCGCTGATCGGCAAGTGGGGGCTGGGCGATGTCGGTCCTGCCGAGACGGGTCTGCCCGGCAGGCAGGGCTTTGACTATTTCTTCGGCTACCTGAGTCAGCATCGGGCCCACAATCACTTCCCGGAATTCCTCTGGCGTAACGACCAGCAGATTGCGCTTCCCAACCAGCTGATTCCTGTGGGCGACTATGGCGGTGGCTATTGTCCCGACGGGGTGCTGTACGCCGACGACCTGTTTGCCGACGAAGCGCTCAAGTTCATTGCCCACCACCAGGACCGCCCCTTCTTCCTGTACTGGAGCCCGGTCATTCCGCACGCGAACAACGAACGGAATCGGGCGCTGAAAGACGGCGCGCATGTGCCGGACTACGGTCCGTATGCCCACGAGGACTGGCCGCCTCAGGACAAGGGGCACGCGGCCATGATCACGCGACTGGACCAGTATGTCGGCCGCCTGGTGGAGCAGCTGCGCCTGCTGGGCCTGGCGGAGAAGACGCTGGTCATCTTCACGAGCGACAACGGGCCGCACAACGAGAGCAGCCACAATCTGGCCCGCTTTCGGCCGGCGGGGCCGTTGACCGGCATCAAACGCAGCCTGACCGACGGCGGTATCCGTGTGCCCGCCATTGCCTGGTGGCCCGGCCACGTGCCGGCCGGCACGGAAAGCGGGCATGTAGCCTACTTCGGCGACTGGTTCCGCACGGCAGCCGAGCTGGCGGGTGGGACGCCGCCCGACGACCTTGATTCAATCAGCTTCGTCCCCACGCTGCTGGGCAAAACAGGTGCGCAGCAGCGGCACGAGTTCCTCTACTGGGAGTTCCACGAGGGGGGATTTCAGCAGGCCGCGTTGTATCAGGGACGCTGGAAAGGTATCCGCAGCGGCGGTCCCGCCGCACCGTTGACGCTGTACGATCTGCAGCATGACGTGGCGGAGCAGACGGACGTCGCCCCCCAGCATCCGGAAGTGGTCCAGGCCCTCGCCGACTACCTGGCGCGCGCGCGGAGCGACGCGCCTGACTGGCAGCCGGTCTGGAAGACCGGCAAATAGCAGGCCGCCCGGCCGGCAGCCCGCCGGCCGTCTCGCACGGCACCGGATCCGTGTCTAGCGGCTCTTCGAACGCACCTGCTCCTTGATGCGCTGGATGTGCCCGCGTCCCAGTCCCTTGACCTCGCAGCCCAGCTCGAAGTACTGGCGAATCATGTCGTCGGAGAGGATTCCGAAACAGTCGACGATCGCCACCGGGTTCCCGGCCCAGGCGACGATCTGTGCCGGATCCAGGTTCAGGTACGGCTCGTGCGGCACGGCGAAGATGACGGCCTCCACCCCCTGGAGCGCGGCGGCCAGATCCTGCTGCATACGCAGGTTCTGCAGCCCCTCCTGGTTGCGGAAGAACCGCGACCACGAATGGCCGGGGGCCGGGTAGGTGTCCTGGCTCTCCAACTCGTACCAGTGGCAGACGTACGGGTCGTGGACACGCATCTCCGCACCCATCTCGGCGAGTTTGCGGACGACGATCTCCGATCCGCTGTACCGCGTGTCGCCGACGTCTTGCCGATAACTGGCTCCGCACAGCAGCACATCGGCGCCCGCGACGTGACGCCCCATGTTGCGCAGCGCATCACGGGTCAACTGCGCCACGTGCAGCCCGCGCGTGTCGTTGATGTCCACCGCGGTCGGACTGATCTTGAATACCTGATCGCCGTCCTCGAAGCCCAGGATGTGCTTGTAGGCCCAGTAGCCCAATCCGGCGTCCTTGGGCAGGCAGTACCCGCCGATGCCCGGGCCCGGGAAAATGATGTTGCAGTGCGTGGGACGCACCTTGATGGCCTTGATCACCTTGATCAGGTCGACGCCGTTGCGCTCCGCAAACAGACTCCATTCGTTCAGAAACGCCAGGATGGTGGCGCGGTACGAGTTCTCGACGATCTTGGTCGTCTCCGACTCGATCGGCCGGTCCATCACGGTCAGCGGGAATTTCTCGGTGTTGAGCACCTCGCGCAGGAACTTCTCGACCCGGCGGCGGGCCTCCGCGTTGCAGCCAGAGCAGACGCGCCAGAAGTCGCGAATCGACGAGACGTATTCGCGGCCAGGCATCACCCGCTCGAAACTGTGCGCCAGCAGCGGGTCGGCCTCGATCCCGCGGGCGTCAAACGCCTTTTTCATGATCGGCCACGCGACAAACTCTGTCGTGCCCGGCGCCACCGTCGTCTCGATCAGCGTGAGGCATTCCGGCTGGACCTTCTCGCCAATCGTCCGCATCGTCGCCTCCAAGGCGCTCATCTCCGCGTCACCGCTCCGCATGTTGCCCAGTTCGTGCTTCGTGTAGTCGCACTGCACGTCCACGACCACACAGTCCGCCAGTGCCAGGCAGTCGCTGTTAAAGGTCGCCGTGAGCGTTTTCTTGTCGTTCACACACCGGGCGATCATCGGATCCACCTCCGGATCCTCCGCCTTCACCGGCGAGATCCCACGGTTCAGGAGCGGGATCTTCCAGTAGCTGCGCGAACTCGGACGCTGGCAGCCGATGACGAACTTGCTGGGCTGGCCCGACTCCTTGTCGACTGTGTCGGCGATGATCGCCGCCATGACCGCGCCGACAAACCCCACCCCCATCACGACCACGATCTCCTTGCCTTCCGCACGGGCCTGGGCCACGAGCTTCGCGAGCCGCTCCAACTCGGGACCATAGTCGGCCGCTTCGGGCAAGGGAAACTGTTCACCGGAGGGGGCCAGGGAAAATTGCGTCACGACAGTGTCTCCATCTCCTGAAACTCTGATCCGCACGTACGACCGGCCAGGGACCGTTCCAACTAGTAAACTGTAGCTTGCAGATCGCGCGCGCCGTCTCGCAGGCCGTGCATTGTCGACACGCCCCCACGACCACTCGTAGCGATTAGATGCATCGCAACAAGCAGCTCCGCGATGCACGATCGGCAGTGGTCCCCTGCGCGGGGGGCGGCGCCGCGCTCTGCCTGCTCACTGTGCGACGTCGAGCGAGTGGTGTTCGGTGCTCCGCGCCGCTTGTGGGGTAGCTTGCCCGTCGCCGCAGGGTAGAGTTAACAGACCAGAATGGCACCGGCACCCGTGGAGACTGTGCGCGTGAAGCCCCCGTATCCTCAGGAATTGGACGAAGCTCTGAAAGATGGCTGCCACGGGAAAGTGGCGGCGCACGAGTACGCGCAGATCCTGGAGGATCCGGCGCTCACCGCCGACTTTGTGCGGGCCCGTCTGGAGAGCAAACGCAGGTGGTTTGCGGCGCACCGGGCGGAGTGTGCACCGCGCGCCGGCGAATCGTGGCAGGAGCTGGTGCTGCGGGTCATGTACCAGGGCAACCTGGGCATTGAAGTGCCGCGCGATGGAGTGGTCGTGTGCAGCGACGAGAACCTCCTGATCGTCGATTGGCAGTCGTGGTGCCCCGTCCTGATGTACTGTGCACACAAGGGCCAGCCGACGGTCCCCGTCTGCAGCGTGCTGTATCAGATGCAGTTCCAGTGTCTGCTGTCGCTGGTGCTGCCGGGGGCCTATTTCACGCGCGACTACTCGCGCCTACGGCCAGGCTCCAGCTGCTGCCGGGAGATCATCTTCTACGAGAACCACGCGTAGGCCAGCGGGGCGCGCGGGGGCAGCTGCAGCCGGGCATCAGAATGTGATGGTCAGTCCGCCGTCGACGGTGATGACCTGCCCCGTGATATAGGAGGCGTCGGGTCCGGCCAGGAAGGCGGCGACTCCGGCGATTTCCTCTGGCCGTGCCGCACGCCGCAGTGGCAGATGATGGCCGGCCACGTAGTTGTCGCGGAACCAGTCGCCGTCCAGTTCGTTTGAGCCGTCGGGCAGCAGGCTCATCGCCGTACGCACGAAGCCGGGCGCGATGGCGTTCACCAGGATCCCGCGGGGGGCCAGTTCCAGCGCTAGACTGCGGCAGAGTTGATTGAGCGCCGCCTTCGCCACCGCATAGCTGCTTCCCTTGACCTCCGCCCGCTCCCCGTGGATCGACGTCACATGGATCAGCCGGCCGCCGTCGCGCATCAGCGACACCGCCATCCGCGACATCCGGAGCGCACCGCCCAGCATCGTGTCCAGGCAACTGTGCCACGTCTGCCACGGCGTGTCGAGCACATCGACCTGAGCCGAGATGCCGGCACAATTCAGCAGCACGTCGGTGCACCCCCATTCTGTTGCGATCCGATGCGCGATGCTTTCCGCCACAGCCGGATCACTGTAGTCCCCCGGGCAGACCAGATGAGCGCCGGGCGGCAGGCTGGCCGCGAGTTCGTACAGCAGCGTCTCGCGGCGCGCGTTGAGACACACGTCATATCCATCTGCAGCGAACCGCACCGCGGTCGCGCGGCCGATGCCCGACGAGGC
>DAISIS010000018.1:0-22796 GCA_036821925.1 Pirellulaceae bacterium | reverse complement strand
CGGCGTGGAACCTCGATAATCCTCGTTGCGCCACAGCAACTTGCCGGCGTCAGCGTCGTAGCAGGAGAGGATGCCTTGAACTCCTTGCGTCACAACCCTTCCGTCGGCCACCGCCGGAGAACTTCTGGGACCTGAGAACTGGGAGGCCGCTCCGCTCACGCCCTGCGTCTCGTACTTGTCCTGCCAGATTTCCTGCCCCGTGGCCGCGTCGAGACAGCGGACCACTTCGTTGCCGTCTTGCCGGGTGAACACGTAGATCTTGTCGCCCACCACGGCCGGTGTGGCAACGCCATCGCCGACGACAACCTTCCATTTTTCGGTCAGTTGTTGTGGCCAGGTTGTCGGAGCGACGAAGCCAATCACTTTGGCATCTCGATTGGCGCCGCGCCACTGCGGCCAATCCTGTGCGGCCGCCGGACGGGCGCCAACCCCTGTGACCAAGACGGCCAACACGGCTAACTTCTGGACTCTCGCGTTCATGATGACTCCTTGGCCCGCGGGGCCTTCACATACGGGTGAAAGCCGCAGGCGGCGCGCAGCCAGACGAAGCCGCCACGCTCCATAGCCACCTGCCAACCTTCTCGCTGCGGATCGAACGAATTCCTTTGTATCCCTTCGCGCTCTCGTTGTCCACGAAAAGAGGGAGTATCATGGTCGAGATTGAACGGGCAATCCGTCCTGGAGCCAAGAAAGAGAGGGTGTGAACATGGCCGGCACTCTGCCTCGTCGTTCCTTCCTGCGCCGGACGCTGGGCGCCGCCGGGGCCGTGTGGTCGGCTCCCTATTTCGTGCCGTCCACCGTGCTGGGATACGGCGGCGCTGTGCCGCCCAGCGACACGATCACGGTCGGCTGCATCGGAACCGGCAGCCACGGTATCAGCTGGAATCTGCGCGCCTATCTCGAGTTGCCCGACGCACGCGTGCGGGCAGTGTGCGACGTGGACAGCAACCACATGGCGCAGGCGAAGCAGCAGGTGGACGCCCGCTACGGCACGGCGGACTGCGCCACCACCCGGGACTTCCGCGACATCCTGGCCCGCGACGACATCGACGCGGTCATGATCTCCACACCGGACCATTGGCACGTGCTGATGAGTGTCCTGGCGATGCAGGCGGGCAAGGACGTGCAGTGCGAGAAGCCGACCTACACGATCGGCGAGGGCAAGATCCTCGTGCAGACAGTCAAGCAGCTCAACCGGGTGTTCCAGACCAGCACCGAGGATCGCTCACTGCCCGTCTATCACCGCATGGCGGAACTGGTCCGCAACGGGCGCATCGGCAGGCTGCAGCGGATCGAAGTCCTGCTGCCGCAGCTGCCCGACCGGCCCGGTGACGCGACGCCGCAGCCGGTGCCTCCGGAGTTGGATTGGGACCTGTGGCTCGGTCCCGCTCCGGCGGCGCCGTACACCCCCGACGGCGTGCACTTCAACTTCCGCTGGGTCTCCAGCTACTCCGGCGGGATCATCTGCGATTGGGGCACCCATCTGTTCGATACGGCGCAGTGGGGCAACGACACCGAACGGACCGGACCGGTCGCGGTGGAGGGCACCGGGACGTTCTGGCACGGTGGGCTCTACGACACCGTCAAGGACTACGATGTCACCTACACGTATGCCAACGGCGTGGTCATGACGTGCCAACCGGGTGATCCGAGCATCAAGTTCATCGGCACCGACGGCTGGGTCGGCAATCGCGGCTGGCGCGGCAAGCTCGAGGCCAGTTCGGACGAGATTCTCAATTCGGTCATCGGCCCTGACGAGATCCACCTGTTTACCGACCCTGCGGGAGAGCACCGCAACTTCATCGACTGCGTCAAGAGCCGCCAGGACCCGTACTTCCCTGCCGACATCGGGCACCGCGTGTCCACGGTCTGTCACCTGGCCAACATCGCTGTCAAGCTCGGCCGCCGGCTCTCCTGGGATCCGGATCAGGAAGTCTTCCCCGGCGATGACGAGGCCAACGCTCTGCTGTCTCGGCCGATGCGGGAACCGTGGAAGCTCGGCTAGCTTGGGGGGGCGGCGGTGTTCCGCAGAGCTGACTGCCGGGCGCCAGGGCCGGCCGCGGCACCGGTTTGAGCTTCGCGCTGGTGGCGTCGTCTCCACACTCACAGCCGGGAACCGGACCGGTGGCCAGCACGTATCATAATCATGCATAATACGGGCCCGGCGCTTGCCTCGGGGGCGCTGGTAGCCAAAAATACGAGGCACGGTCGGAAGTTGAACAGCGGTGCCGATCATTTTGCATCTTTACCCTCGGGAGGCGTCCGATATATGTCGCACGAAAACCAGGAGCGTCAATCCCGTGCTGCCGTGTCGCGGCGAGCATTTGTCCAGCAGAGTGGCCTGATGGCCGGTGGTTTGCTGGTAGGCGCAGGGGCGGTGGGTCGGGTGGCGGCCGGGCAGGAGACGGCTGCACCGGCGGCATCCTCTTCGGCCACACCTTTGCCACAGCGGGTGCTCGGGCGCACGGGCGTGTCTGTCACCACGATGACGTTGGGCACGGCACCCTGTGGTCTGTGCCCCAAGATCCCCACGACGGAGATCGCCCGGATTGTGAATCTGGCGGTCGATCTGGGGATCACATCGATCGACACGGCACCAGCCTACACGAAATCCGAAGAATCGATTGGCATGGCGCTCGGCGCTCGGCGCAAAGACGTGTTCCTGGCCACCAAGGTGCTGGCCGACACGGTCGAGGAGGCGCAGAAATCGCTGGACAAGTCGTTCGAGCTGCTCAAGACGGACTGGATCGATCTGGTCTACTATCACAGCGCGGGCGATCACGATGTGGAGAAGGCGATGGAGCCAGGCGGCGTGTTCGACTGGCTGGTGAAGCAGAAGAAGGCGGGCCGGTTCCGCTTCCTGGGCATTTCCGGGCACAACCGCCCCAAGAAATTCGTGCCCTTGCTGGAAACGGGGGAAGTGGACGTGTTGTTGGCGGTCATCAATTTCGTCGACCGCCACACGTACGGCTTTGAAGACAAGGTGTTGCCGGTCGCGCGCAAGCACAACGTGGGCATTGTAGCCATGAAGGTGTTTGGCGGTGCGCGCAGGAGTGCCGGCTCGTACGAGAACCCCGAGGCGCCGCCCGAGATGGATGTCGCGCACCTTCCGCACGCGGTGCGGTATGCGTTGGGCACGCCGGGGGTCTGCACGGCGGACTTGGGGGTGCACAATGTCGACCAGTTGCGGCAGAACCTCGAGCTGGTGAAGCAGTGCACGCCGCTCTCTGAGGACGAGGAGCGCGCGCTGGCGCAACTGGGACGCCAGCTGGCGCGCCAATGGGGCCCGCATTTCGGCGACGTGGCTTAGCGTAAGGACGATGACTTGTAACAGCTCGATCCGTCCGGCAGGGCCTTGGGGACGGACCGGGCGCAGAGGATACCGGAGACGATCATGAAGCTGGATAGCCAGACCCGACGTTCATTTCTCAAGAGCACAGCCTTCGGCGCGGCGGCGTTGGCGCTGCCGATGCGGTCCAGCCTGGCGGGGGCAGGCAAGCCGGTCCTGGAGGTCGGGGAAGGGGTGGTGGACACGACACCGCCGCTGGGCATCGAGTTGCACGGTTTTCACCGGCCGGTCGGCCAGGAACGGCGGATCAAGGGGATCCGTCGCGCCACGGCCGTGCGGGCGATAATGCTGCAGCTGGGGGAGGTGCAGGCGGCCGTAGTCTCCGCCGATCTCCTCTCGTTTTCCGGGGAGATGACCCGGCGGGTGCAGCAACGGATCGCGGCGCAGCTGGGCATTCCGGTGTCGCACATCCGGCTGTGTGCCACCCATTCACACTCCATGCCCGGCTTCTGCCCTCTGCGCCAATGGGGCGCGCTGTCACCCGAGTACATGGCAACCTTCGAAGAGAAAGTGTGCCAGGCGGTGGAGCTGGCCAAGGCCGATCTGGCGCCAGCGGCGTTGAGCGTGGGCAAGAGCCGCGCGCCGGGCGCCAGCAATAACCGGACGATGAAGGAGGGACAGACCTGGAAGACCGACGAGCAGTTCACCCAGGATTCGACCGACGACGATCGCTGGCTCGACTCGGCGGTCCGTGTGCTGCACTTCGAGCGCGGCGCGGACAAACGTGATCTGCTGTGGTATCACTTCACGGCGCATCCTGTCTGCTTCCAGGATGAACTGGCCGGTCCCGACTGGCCGGGCATGGTCGAGGACCTGATCCAGCAGCGGTTCCAGCTGGCGCCTTCCTATCTGCAGGGGCACTGTGGTGACGTGAACGCTGGCGATGCCTCTCACTGGATCGGTTCGATCGAGAACACCGCCGAACCTGTAGCGGCGGCGATCGCCCGCGCGTTGGACAGCGCCCGGTCGGTGCCGGTGGACCAGCTGCGCGTCGCGACCCAGCAGTTCCCGCTGCCGCTCGACATCGAAACCTTCCGCCAGTGGCTCGACGAGTACCGTGCGGACCCGTCGAAATGCACCAGTGGGAACTGGGTCGATGCGGGATTCGCCGAAGACTGGTATCGCGGCTCGGCCCAGCGCGACCTGAGCCAGACGACGCTGCCGATCCCGCTGAGCGTCATGCAGCTGGGTGAGGTCGGCCTGGTGTTCCATCCGGGCGAGTTGTACAGCTGCTACGGACTGACGATCCAGCGCGATTCACCCTTGCCCGAGACGCTGGTCGTGGGCTACACCGACGACTGCATCGGCTACCTGCCGGACCCGAACGCCTACCGGGACGCGGAGTACTCGGCAGTCACGGTCCCCAAGATCATCGACTTGCCGCCGTTCCTGCCGACGTCGGCGCGGACCATGACCGCCGGCGCCATCGCCATGCTCAAACAACTTATCGCCTGAGGCGGGCCGAGTTCCTACTGGCCGCTCGGGACGAGGCGGGGTGTCCGCGCGCCCGGTGCCGGTTGAGCTGAGTGTTCAGAGAACGCCAGCTACCGTACACTGGAAGGCGACAAACCTGTGCAGGAGGTGCCCATGTCCCGATCCGTCCAGGCCATCGTGTTCCTGCTGGCGACTGTGTCGCCAGCTGCGCCAGCTGCGTTCGCGTCCGGCGAGCGCGTCGTCTCGCTCGACGGCGACTGGTTGCTCGCAACCGACCCGCAGAATGTCGGTCGCGGGGAGGCGTGGTTTGCGCAGCCGCGTCCGGAGGCGCAGACGGCCCGGGTGCCGTGGATCATGCAGGAGTTGTTTCCCGGCTATCACGGTGTGGCCTGGTACTGGCGCGAGTTTGTGGCTCCGGCTTCGGCCCCCGCCGAAGGCCGCTACCTGCTGCGATTCTGGGCGGTGGATTACCTGGCCGAGGTCTGGCTCAACGGCGTGCCCGTGGGCGGGCATGAAGGGGGCGAGACCCCCTTCGTGCTGGACGTGACGGCGGCGATCCGGCCGGGCCAGCCGAACCAACTGGCAGTGCGGGTCCTCAATCCGACCCACGAACCGATCGACGGCATCGTCCTGAACCAGACCGCACGCCGCTGCAAAGTCATACCCTACTCGGCCGGCGCCGGGTTCAATCATGGCGGCATCGTCGACTCGGTCGAACTGCTGGTCGTGCCCGGCGTGTACCTGGAGGATCTCGTAGTGCGCCCCGATGCCCGGACCGGCGTGATCCAGGTGCAGGCGGTGGTCCACAACACCACCACCGAGCCAGTCGCGGGCCGACTGACGTTGAGCGCCGCGCCGGCGGCCGGCGGCAAGACGCTGCAGGCAGCGCAGCAGGCACAAACGTTTCCGCCCGGGACCACGGCGATTGACGGCCAGTTCCAGCTGGCGCAGCCGCGACTCTGGGACCTGGGAGACCCGTATCTGTACCAGGTGGTCGCGCGCGTCGAGTCCGATCAGCCGGCCGGCTGTGATGAGCAGTCGGTGCAGTGTGGATTCCGGGACTTCCGTTTCGCCGATGGCTACTTCCGGCTCAACGGTCGCCGGCTGTACGTGCGCGGTGCGCACACCTGCAACCACTACCCGATCGGCCTGCAGTTTCCGCGCGACCCCGACCTGCTGCGCCGCGATCTGCTGAACCTGAAGGTCATGGGTTTCAACATGATCCGGTTCATCTGGGGGGGCGCGTCGCGCGTCCAGCTTGACCTGTGCGACGAGATCGGCCTGCTGGTGTACGAGGAATCGTATGCCTCGATGCCGATTGCCGACTCGCCGCGGATGGCGGAGCTGTTCGACCAGAACGTGACGGAGTTGATTCAGCGCGACCGGAACCATGCGAGCGTCGTGATCTGGGGCTTGCTGAACGAGGCGCCGGACGGGCCGGCCTTTCGCCACGCGGTGGACATGCTGCCGCTCGTGCGGCAGCTGGATGACACGCGGCTGGTGATGCTCAACAGCGGTCGCTTCGACTACGCCGGGTTCGGCGGGATCGGCGGCGTTGGGGGTCTGGCCATCTGGCCGCGCGCTGCGCCGACGGAGCCGTGGGTCGCCATCAACAAGACCGCGGAGGTCATCCGTGCCTTGGGGATTACCTGGCCGGCAGGGCACCTGGCGCTGCACCCCGGCCCGCGAGGCGAATACAGCGTGGTGCGGTGGACGGCGCCCGAGGATGGCACCGTGCAGGTTGCGACGCGTTTCACCGGACTGGCCGAGTGCGCCACGACCGACGTGCACCTGCTGCACAACGGCCGCGCGCTGTTCGCTGAGCTGCTCAATCTGCACGGCGGGGGCAACTCCGTGGAGCATCTGCAGGAGCTGGCGGTCGCGCGCCACGACACGCTGGACTGGGTCGTCGGCGTCGGCAACGGCAACTACGGAGCCGACACGACCGGGCTGGCCGCCACGGTCACGTACGACGCCGGGCGCTGCTGCGATGCCACGGCTGACTTTTCCGCGCAGGAGAATCCCCACGGCGCGTGGCGCTACGGCCAGCTGGCACCCGGTGCCGCACCCGACGTGGCGACGTTTGCGCTCTACAGCGAGGATGCCGCCACCGCTCAGATTGGCAGCCTGGCGAATCCCGGCTCCTGCGTCTGGGAAGATACCCTCGACGATCGGCACTGCTATCCGCGCGTGCCGCATACGGGTGACATTATTCAGTCACTCCGCACGATGTCCAACCGGGACAAACCGGTCTTCCTGACCGAGTACGGGATCGGCAGCGCCGTGGATCTGTGGCGTGCCGTCCGGCATTTCGAGCAGGCGGGTGCGCCGGGGGTGGAGGATGCCCAGTTCTTCCGTGACAAGCTGAATCGGTTCCTGGCAGACTGGGCCCAGTGGCGACTCGACGACATCTACGCGCGGCCGGAGGATTTCTTTGCCGAGAGTCTCCGGAAGATGGCCCCCCAGCGCACCCTGGGACTCAACGCCATCCGCTCGAATCCGCACCTGGTGGGGCACAGCCTGACCGGCGCGATCGATCACGTCATGTGTGGTGAAGGGCTCACGACGCTGTTCCGCGAACTCAAACCGGGCACGATCGACGCGCTGTACGAGGCCTGGGCTCCGCTGCGCTGGTGCCTGTTTGCCGAACCGATACACGCGGCGCGCGGCGACACCATCCGCCTGGAGGCGGTGCTGGCCAACGAGGATGCGCTGCGGCCGGGCGCGTACCCGGTGCGGATCCAGGTGCTCGGCCCCGACCTGGTGCGCGTGCTCGATCGCTCGCTGACGGTCACGATTCCCGAGCCGGGCGCGTCGCCGGAGCTCCCCTTGGCGCAGCTGGTGTGGGGGGAAGATGTCGTGTTGGACGGGCCGCCCGGCCAATATCGGCTGCTGGCCACGTTTCTCGAAGGCGCCGCCGCCACGGGCGGCGACGTGCCATTCTACGTGAGCGACCGGGCGCAATTGCCACCGGTGGAAACGGACGTCTTGCTCGCCGGCCACGATCCCGAACTGCTGGCCTGGCTCACCGACCACCAGATCAACGCCCGGCCGTTGACCGTCGGAGCGCCGTCCAAGCAGGAGGTGGTGCTGGTCTCCGGCACCATCGCCGAACCCAAACGCGACCTGTTCTGCGACCTGGCGCGGCGCATGGTGCGCGGCCAGACCGTCGTCTTCCTCACACCGGAAGTCTTCCAGCGCGGCAGCGATCCCACCGGCTGGTTGCCGCTGGCGAACAAGGGAACGCGCACCGCCATCCACGGCTGGCTGTACCTGAAGGACGAATGGTGCAAGCGGCATCCCATCTTCGACGCGCTGCCGGCCGGCGGCCTGATGGACTATGCCTACTACCGGGAACTCATCCCCGACGCCGTCTGGTCGGGGCAGGACCAGCCGGACGAGGCGGTGGCCGGCGCCATCAAGGCGTCGCAGGACTATGCGTCCGGGCTGACCGTCGCCGTCTACAATCTGGGCGCGGGCCGGTTCGTGCTCAATACGCTGCGGATCCGCGAGCAGCTGCCGCAGCATCCCGTGGCCGGCCGACTGCTGGTCAATCTGCTGCGGTTTGCGAGCGGCCGGCCGCCCGGCCGTGCCGATGACGGTCCGCCAGCAGCCGCGGAGCCACCCGACTTCGACGTGCAGCTCCGCGCGTGGGGCTATCTGGACTGAGGCACGGGGCCTGTCCATCCCGTCCGTCCCGTCCGGCTGATCGGACGGGACGTAAGAGGACGGCCGGCCCCCATCTCAGCTTAGAAGGGGGGCGAGATACCCGGGATGGGGAACGGGTAGAGTCCTTTGTCGTCCGGCAGGCTGCGCGGCGTGGCATCCCAGGCAATCGTCTCCGGGGACTCCTGCTGGCCATGAGCTACTGCGTCGTCCCAGGTGACGACCTTGCCAGAGTACGTGGCCATGCGGCCGAGCACGGCCGTCATGCTGCTCATCGCGCCGAACCAGCCTTCATTGAGGTAGGTGTCGGCGGCGATCGCCTTCATCAGGTCGACGTGTTCCTGGACGTAGGGGTTGTCGCTCTCGAGTTTAGGGCCGCTGCCGTTGGCCACTTTGCGGCGGCCCTGCGTCCCGTGCGCGAACTCGTCCACCTGGTCCCACGTCCCCGGCTGATGGCGGCTCTGGCTGAACACCTTCACGCCGTCGGCATAGGTGAACTCGACGAAGTGGTGGTCGAAGATGTCACCGTAGTTGCCGCGATCGACGCGGCCGCCCATCCCGTTAGCCTCCACCGGATGGGCATTCTTCGGATTGCCGTCCTTGGCCATGACCCAGTTGGCGATATCGATGTTGTGGACGTGCTGTTCCACAATGTTGTCACCGTAGAGCCAGCGGAAGCAGCCCCAGTTGCGAATCTGGAACTCCATCTCCTGGGGATCGTTCTGCGGGCGTGGTCCGAGGTCCCGCGCGCCGCCGCCCGATCCGTTCCAGTAGATGCGCAGGAAGTCGATCTCGCCGAGCTTGCCGTCGTGAATCTCCTGAATCCCCTGAATGTACGGACCCTGGTGGTGCCGTTGCAGGCCGACCACCACCTTGAGTCCCTTCTTGTCCGCCAGCTCGTTGGCCTCCACCAGCTGCCGGAACCCGGGCGCATCGGTACACAGCGGCTTCTCCATGAAGACATTCTTGCCGGCTTTGACAGCCGCCGCATACTGCATCGGGCGGAAGCCGGGGGGGGAGGCCATCACCACCATGTCGACCCCGCAGTCAATGGCCTTCTGGTAGGCATCCAGTCCGGTGAAGATGCGTTCGGCCGGGACATCGACGTTGTCCTGCCACTTCTCCTGGATCGCTTTCAAGGCGCTGTTCGCACGATCCGCGAAGGCATCCGCGACCGCCACCAGTTGCATGGGCTGACCCACGATCTTGGCCGCCTCCAGGCAGTTGTCCGCGGCACCCGTGCCGCGCCCGCCGCAGCCAATCAAAGCGATTTTCCAGGTGGTGTCGGCTGCGGCATGCGCGTAGCGCACCGCGCTGGCCTGCAGCGCGGCCAGCGTGCCGGCAGCGGCTGCCGAATGCTTCAGAAAATCCCGCCGGGTGGACGACGTGCGACTCATATGCGTGCTCCTTGGTAGATCAAACAGGGCGGTGAACGAGCAGGTCTTTCTAGTACAGCGGCGCGACTTCGCGCGACTTCGCGCCAGTCTAGTCCTCGGCCTGACCCGATGCAACAGGCGCGCGGCGGCTGCCCCGCCGGAGCAGGCACGGCGCGGAATTCCCTGCCCAGCGCCGTTCGCGGGGGTGAGGAGAGGGCACGGCCCAGGTAGAATGTGGCACAGTGGGGACGGTCCGGTGCGCTGCCAGGACGGTCATCCAGCCCCAAGAGTCACACCTGTGTCACTGCCCGCCGCGCCAACAATACTGCACAACTATTGGGAATTGATCTCTATGACACTCCGACGCAACCGCGGCCTGAACCTGTCCGTGCTGGTGCTCCTGCTAACGCTCCGCGTCGCAGGATATGCGGCGGAGCCAGCCGGCACTGGCGCCGATCCGCACCTGAAGAATCTGCGCGCAGCGAAGGTCCTGTTTCTGGGCAACAGCATCACGTTGCATGGCCCGGCCGAGCATATCGGCTGGTCCGGCAACTGGGGCATGGCCGCCAGCGCGGCGGAGAAGGACTACGTCCATCTCCTGGCCGAACGCATCCGGCAAGCGACCGGGTGCGATCCGCAGCTGCTGGTCAAGAACCTGGCGGATTTCGAGCGGCAGTATGCGACGTACGACCTGGCCGCCGGTCTGCAGGACGCGTTGGACTTTCAAGCGGACTTGATCATCATCGCGTTGGGTGAAAACGTCCCGGCGCTGGCAACCGAGGAGCAGCAGGCAGCGTATCGGACGGCCTTCGTCAATCTGCTCCAGACGCTGAGCCACCGCGGCCGACCGGCGGTTTTCGTGCGCAGCACGTTCTGGACAGAACCGATCCGGAATGGACTCATGGCGCAGGCCTGCCGGGAAACGGGGGCCACGTTTGTGGCGCTGCAGAATCTGGACCAGGTGGAGGCGAACTTCGCCCGGGCCGAACGCTCGTTCGAGCATGCCGGCGTCGCGGCGCATCCGGGCGATCGGGGTATGCAGGCGATCGCCGATGGCATCTGGCAAGCGGTCGCACAGCACGCCGCGGGAATGAGCTGGCCGGAATTCCGCGGGCCGGCTGCCAATGGACATGCGGGTGCGCCCGGCCTGCCGCTCACCTGGAGCGAAACCGAGAATGTCACCTGGAAGACTCCCATTCACGATCTCGGCTGGTCGTCGCCCGTCGTCTGGCAGAACCAGATCTGGGTCACGACCGGGACCGAGGACGGCACGCAGTTGTTCGCAGTCTGCGTGGACAGCGATACCGGTCGAATCGTGCAGGACGTGAAGGTCTTTGATGTCGACAGACCCGAGCACGTGGCCGCGGTCAACAGCTACGCCTCACCCACTCCCGTGATCGAGGCCGGGCGCCTGTACGTCCACTACGGCACCTACGGCACCGCCTGCCTGGACACCGGATCCGGCCAGGTGCTGTGGACGCGCCGCGATCTGAACTGCGACCACCACGAAGGCCCCGGCTCCTCACCGATGCTCTACGAGAACCTGTTGATCGTCCACGTCGACGGCCGCGACGTCCAATACGTCGTCGCGCTGGACAGGGCTACGGGGCAGACCGTCTGGAAGACGAACCGCTCGATCGACTACAGCCAGTTCCCGGACAACGCGCGCAAGGCGTTCTGCACACCCGTGGTGATCCATGCCGGCCCGCGCATGGAGCTGATCAGTCCCGCGGCCAGGGCCATCCTGGGATACGATCCCCGGACGGGTGAGGAACGGTGGAAAATCCGGCACGACGGGTGGTCGCTGGTGCCACGCCCCGTGGCCGGCCACGGCCTGGTGTTCTTCGTGAACGACTTCGAGCGTCCGGAGTTGTGGGCGATCCGCCCGGGTGGCGCGGGGGACGTCACCGACAGCCACGTGGTCTGGACGATCAATCAGTCGGTGCCTGCACAGCCGTCGCTGCTGTTGATCGACGAGTGCCTGTACACGATCGCCGATTCCGGCATCGCCTCCTGCATCGAGGCGCAGACTGGTAATGTCGTTTGGAGGCATCGTGTGGGGGGCAACTACGCGGCCTCACCCCTGTACGCCGACGGGCGGATCTACTGTTTCGCACAGGATGGCCGGACGACGGTGCTCGCGCCGGGCCGCGAGTACCAGGTCCTGGCCCTGAACGGTCTGGAGGGAGAAGTGAAAGCGAGTCCGGCCCTCGCCGGCCCCGCGCTGATCATCCGCACCCGCACCCACCTCTACAGGATCGAGAACCCATGATGACACTGTTGAGCGGCTGGAGTCTGGCGCTGGCGGCACTGGCAGCCGTGCCGCTGGCCGATCCCTGGCAGCGTGAGTACACGCCAGCGGAGGCCCAGAGCGCACACGTGATCGCCCTCTGGCAGTTCCATGCGGGTGCGGAACTGGAGGACTCGTCTGGACACGGCCACACCCTGCAGCTGGCAGGGGCTCAAACGTGTGCCGAAGGACGATTCGGCGGCGGCTTGCAGTCCTTCCCCGGCTGGCCCGTCGAGGATGTGCGCCATGCGGCGGTGGCACCCGCACATCCTGATCTGTCACCGGCTGGCGCGTTCAGCATCGATCTGTGGCTCAAGCCGTCGGCCGAACTGCCGCCCGGCGGCAGCTGTTACCTGCTGTGCAAGAAATACGTCTCGCACCACGACTACCGGCTGCTGCTGACGGTTGCCGAGGGGGGCGCGCGGCGGCTGCACTGCTGCCTGGGCTTCGGGTCCGACTCGGAGCACTTCTACTCCGACGCCGTCGCGTGGCCGGCAGACGAGTGGCAGCACATTGCGGTCACCTACGACGGCGCCGGCACGGTCCGGTTCTACCGCAACGGTCAGTCGCTGGGGGGGCGTACGGCGCCCGGTCGACGGGCGATCTCCCCCGGTCCGCTCCCGCTGTCACTGGGCGAACGCACCGGGAGTCTGTACGCGGGCTTCGCCGGCATTCTCGACCAGGTCCGCCTCAGTCAGGGCGTGCGCGAGTTCGCCCGGCTGCGGGTGGAGCTGGAGTTGGAGCGCCGCGTGTTTGTGCGGCGGGAGCCGCCGCCGACGGCGACCGTCCGCGTCCTGAACCTGCAGAGCGAACCTCTCGCGGCCGTGACGGTCTCGGCGGCGCTCTCGGGTCTGCCTGCCGGTGACTTTGCGCTGAGCGATCTGCTGCCGGGCGAGCCGCAGACAATTACCTTCCCGCTGGACACCAGTCTTCGGCCGGACTTGTACGATCTGCAGCTCCGCGCCACCCTCGCTCGCGGCGAAGCGGCGCAGCCGGGCAGCCTCCCTGACAGCTGTGTCACGGCTTATCCGATCCGCCTGGTGGCGCGGCCGGTGCCGGACCGCATGCCGGTCGTGCAGTGGGGGGTGGGGGGTGTGTCGGCCGTCGTGAAAGAACTCCCGCGTCTGAAACAGTTCGGATTCACACACTGCCTGGGTCTGGATGTGGACGAGGCGCAGGTCTGGCAGGCGCAGCAGCCGCAGCAGAGCTGGCCGGAGGAAAAGCGGAGCGCGGTGGCGGCCATGCTCGACGAAGCCCTGGCCAACGACTTCCGCGTGCTGATCTCGCTGTCGCCCGGCAGCAGTCTGGAGCGCATGACCAGTGAGTTTGCGCGCGTCGATCGGGCGGGCAACCCGTTGCCGCAGGCAGGGATCAACGGCTGGTACGCCCCGGTGCAGAAGTTCTGCGAGGACGTCGGCTGTTCGGCCGGGCAGCTCTACGGCCCCTTCCCAGCCTTTGCCGGCGCGCTGATTCACACGGAAACGCGCGACGCGGTCGCGCTGAGTTTCAGTGATGCCGATCGGGCGGCATACCGGCAGGCGACAGGCACCGAAATCCCGGACGAGGCCACTGCGAAATGGGGTGTCGACCGCCGCACCCTGGCCGGTTTTCCTGCCGACGGCGTGATTCCGGACGATCACCCGCTGTACCGGTACCTGCAATGGTTCTGGCGCACGGGGGACGCCTGGCCCGTGCTCAATACGGCGACCGCCCGCGGGCTCAAACGCGGCGCTCCCCACCGTGCGGATCTGTGGACGTTTCACGACCCGGCCGTGCGGGTGGCGAGCGTGTTCGGCAGCGGAGGTGAAGTCGACGTGCTGTCCCAGTGGACGTATTCGTACCCCGAGCCGCTGCGCATCGGCCTGCCTGTCGACGAACTGCTGGCGATGGTGCGCGGCGCACCCACGCCTCAGCGCGTGATGAAAATGACACAGATCATCTGGTACCGCTCGGAAACCGCTCCGGTCGCGAAGGGAACGGCACCGCAGGTCCGCTCGCCGTGGGTCGACCGCGACCCGGATGCAGCCTTCATCACGATCGCTCCGATGCACCTGCGCGAAGCGTTCTGGACCAAGATCAGCCGGCCGATTCAGGGAATCATGTATCACGGTTGGGAGAGCCTGGTCCCGACCGACTATCCGGCGAGCTATCGCTACACGCACGCCCAGACGCAGCACGAGCTGCGGCGTCTGGTCCACGAGGTTGTCGAACCGCTGGGGCCAATGCTGCGGAACGTTCCGGCGGCCCGCCACGACGTGGCCTTCTACGAGAGCTTCGCGGCGCAGATGTTCGCTCAGCGCGGCGCGTATGGCTGGAGCCACACCTGGACCGGCGACTGTTATCAGGTGCTGCAACATGCCGGACTCCAGGCGGATGTGTTGTACGACGAGAGTATCAGCCGCTTTGGGCTCGACAACTACAAGGTGCTGGTGATGCCCGACGCCGACGTGCTGACTCGGACGGTTGCGGAGCGTGTGCGCGCGTTTCAGCAGGCGGGCGGCATCGTCGTGGCGGACGACCGTCTGGCCCCGGCCATCACGCCTGACGTCCGCCTGACGCCGCTGGTCCGCACGCAGCAGGCGGGTGTCGACAAAGCTGCGCTGCTGGCGCTGGCCGCGACTCTGCGGCAGGAGCTGGCCGGCAGGTACGAGTGGCCCGCCGAGTCGTCCAATCCGGACATCGTGCCGTATCGCCGGACATTCAATGCGCCCGGTGCCGGTGCATCCACGTATCTGTTCCTAGTCAACGATTGCCGCGCGTTCGGCCAGTACGTGGGGCAGCATGGTCTCGTGCAGGAGGCGGGCCGGCTGTCGGCCGGGACGGTGACGCTGCGCACCGAGCCGCCGGGCAGTGTCGTGTACGACCTGGTGGCGCATCGCCGTGTGGAGTCGGTTCCGGCACCGGGCGGCGACGCGCAGCTGGCCGCGTGTTCCTGGCCCGTGACGCTGGGCCCGTGCGATGGCCGTCTGTTCCTGGCGGTGCCGCGTCCCATTTCGTCGCTGTGCGTCTCCTTGCCACCTTCGGTCGCTCGTGACGCGGCGGCGCGCTGCCGGGTCGAGGTGCTCGACGACCTGGAGGCGCCTGTGCCGGCCGTGCTGCCGCTGCGCGTGACCTTGAGCGATCCGGACGGTCGGCCGGCCGAGTATTCCGGGTATCACGCGGCGGTCGCGGGGCAGTTGGAGTTGAGCTTCGAGCTGGCGCGTAACGATCTCCCGGGGGCCTGGCACTTGCGGATCGAGGAGCTGGCTTCCGGTCTGCAGGCCGATTACGAGCTGCTGGTGCAGGGGGACGACATCGACAGTGTGCGCAGTGCGGACTAGACTGGGCTGCAGAATCGTTCCCCGGGGGTAGCGGCCCGTGCTTCACAGGAAATACGCCACGCACGTGTTTTTGGCCCTGGTTGTGTGCGGCATCGCCGGGGTGGCATTGCGGTATCGCGCGCGCCACGACCTCCAGAATGGACTGGGCGACACCGCCTGGCGACTGACGTACTTCATCGAAGGGGAAGCCCGCCGAGCAGCGGCCGATCTGCGGGCGGCGGCACCGGCCGACACGGCGCACTGCCGCGTATTCCGGCAGGACTTCCGCCAGGAGAACCTGCGCATCAATCCGCGGGGACGGTCGTCTGCCCAGGGCTGGGAAGTGGTCGCGCAGGCGGAACGACCGGGACGCTGCCAGACGACGCTGCGGTTCGATCTCCGCCTGAATCCGCGGGCCAACTGGCTGACGCACGAGCTGCGCGGCACGCTGACCGCTGACCAGCGCGCGACGTGGCTCCGCGCCACGCCGGAGATTCAGGTCCACGACCCGGTGGTGTCCGAGATCCTGGCCTCGCTGCGGGACGGCGGATTGAGCCAGCCGGGGCGGGCACAACGTCTGTACCAGTTCTGCCGTGCGCAGCTGGCGGCCGAGGACGTCGAGGCGGCCGACGATGCCGCCACCGTGCTCGCCGAAGGTCGCGGTACGCCGCTCGGCTGTGCCCGCGCGCTGCTCGCCCTCTGCCGGGCGGCGAAGATTCCCGCACGACCGGTGGCCGGGTTCATGGTCACGGCGGGCGACGACGCGGCGGCCCACGTGTGGGTCGAGGTGTTCCGGGAGGAGCGCTGGGTGCCCTATGATCCGGTGAACGGTTACGAGGAGGAGTTGCCGACCAACTTCGTGCCGGCGCGGCGCGGGGACGATCAGATTGTGATGGCCCGCGGCGTCCGGAATCTGCACGTCGAATACGACATCGACCCGCTGCCGCGCGGTGCGCTGGAGATCACCGCCGCGGGACAGTCTCCGGCGGACATTCTGGACCTGACGCGTCTGCCGCTGGAGATGCAGCGCGTGCTGGCGCTGATCCTGCTGATGCCTTTCGGCGCACTGGTCACCTGCCTGTTCCGCAACATCGTCGGACTGAAAACCTCGGGCACATTCACCCCCACGCTGCTGGCGCTGAGTTTCGTGTTTGCCGACTGGAAGACCGGCTGCATCGTCCTGGTCGCGGCGTTCCTGCTGGGGATCGTGACGCGGTACCTGATTGACGGCCTGAAGCTGCTGATGCTTCCCCGGTTGAGCATCATGCTCACCCTGGTCGTCTTCTGCGTGGTGTTTGGAGTGTCGGCCCTGGAGCATTTCCGCATCGCACCGGAAACGCAGGCTGTGCTGTTGCCGATGGTGATCCTGACGATGCTGGTGGAGCGGTTCTACATGACCTCGCAGGAAGACGGGGCGCCGGTGGCGCTGCAGCACCTGGCGGGCACGCTTGTCGTCGGCTTCTGCTGTTATTTGGTGCTATGCTGGGAGGCAGTGGCGCAATGGATCCTGGCGTACCCGGAAGCCCATTGCTTCACCGTCGCCCTGCTGGTGTTGATTGGCCGCTATACCGGATACCAATTGTTTGAGCCGTGGCGTTTTCGCGATCTGGCCGATGAGGGGGCAGCGTGAGGCGGGCAGCGGCGAACGAGGAGGATGATACGTGGCGCGGTTTCGGTGGCGGTGCTGGGCCTGGCCTCACGAATTGCGGCAAGCCGGAATTCTCGGCATGAACCAGCGCAACGCGTCCTACATTCTGCCCCACAACCCGCGGCAGTATTTCGCCCGCGTGGACGACAAGCTGCTGACCAAACAGATCTGCGAACAGGCCGGGATCCCCGTGCCCCACACCCTGGCCGTGCTGGAACGCCAGGGGGACGTGCGCCGGATCGCAGGCATCCTGGGTGATCGCGCGGAATTCGTAGTCAAGCCCACGCAGGGGAGTGGCGGCCGCGGCATCCTCGTGATCGCCGGACGTGCAGCCGATGGCTGGATCACGTCCGCGGGCGAGGAGATTCAGCCAGCTGACATGCAGTATCATCTGTCGGCGATCCTGGCCGGCTTGTACTCGCTCGGTGGCCGCCCGGACCGTGCGGTGATCGAAGAACGCCTGACGCGGCACGGCGCGCTTGCCCACGTGGCGGTCGGCGGCACACCTGACATTCGGGTCGTCGTGTACCGCAACGTGCCGGCCATGGCCATGGTGCGTCTGCCGACCGCGGCGTCGCGCGGCCGCGCCAATCTGCACCAGGGCGCCGTCGCAGCGGGAGTCGATCTGTGGAGCGGTCGCACCACCGGCGGCGTGTGCCGCTCCCGCGTCGTCGACACGCACCCGGATACAAACCAGCCGATTGCGGGCATCGTGATCCCCGGCTGGCAGGAGCTGCTGGCCGCAGCCGTACGTCTGGCGACCCGGCTGGAACTGGGTTACGTCGGGATCGACTTCGTACTCGACGAGAACCGCGGCCCGATCGTCCTCGAAGCCAACGCGCGCCCCGGGCTGGCCATTCAAATCGCCAACCGCCGCGGATTGCTGCATCGGCTGCGTGCGATCGACTCGCAGCTTGCGGCCACCGCTGACACCGCGGCGAGCGAACCGAGTCCCGCGCGCGAACTCGGTCTCGTCGCGCAGATCGCCACCACGTGACCGCTCCGCGGCGCCTCAGCTGACCCCCCACTGCGGATCGGGGGCCGGCGTCCAAGTTACTTCTCGGAGTGCGCTGCTCGCGAGTCGGCGACAATCAGGTCGCAGACGATCGCCGCATCGCTGCCGCGCGGATGGGCCTGCCACGGGGCCAGCGGCAGCCGCTCACCGGCTGCCACAGCGGCCTGTACCTGCTCTGGCGTCGCCTCCAGGCTGTCCACCGTCGCCACCTCCCAGCGGCCCTGCGGGGCGGGGTGCAACCGGATCTTCCCCTCCCCCTCCCCATCCCACGCCACGATCACGACCGGGCGCGGCTTCGCAACGGGTGCCAGCAGCAGCCACGGTCCATTGTACAGGACCACTCCCGGATACCGCGTGCGCGCCTGCGGATCGATGTCCACACGCTGCAGCCGCCGGTCCTCCACGCGCGGCGCGAACGCAAACGTCACAACCACTTCCCCCGCCGCGGCCGCCGCGGCCGGCAGGTGCAGGTAACCGCCCTCCACCGGAGCAGCCAGTTCGTTCCCCTGACTGTCCGTGACCGTCACCCGCTCCGCCCAGTCGGGGCACCGTAGGAATACCGGCGGCGGCGCTGCCGGCGCCGAGTCGGCGGGTGCCACGTGCAACCGGCAAACCACCGACTGCGGCGCGGCAGCGTCCTGCTGGAGCGTCACCTTCCAGGTGCCCTGACCGGTCCGCACCGGCGCGGAGACGTCGATCGGAAAATTCACGAACACACCGCGTTCCGAGCCGACGGCCACATAGCGTTTGAGCGTGTGCAGACCGACCAGCCCGTGAAACGTGCAGCACCAGACAGCTTCGGTGAACGTGGCCTGCATCAGCAGCGGGCCGGTTGCGTCACAGACGAAGTTGTGGTGCCCGAAACCACCGTTGCCCGTCTGGTTCATCGGGTAGTGATTCCACAGCAATCGTTCGGCAGCCTGCAGGAACTGCGTCTCGCCGGTGAACTGCCAGAGTCTCAGGCACAGCCGCAGCCAGTCCGCTTCCGAACACCCTTCGTCCGTGCCGCAGGCCACGTGGAACTTCTCCCCCACGCCGCCGGTAGGCCAGACATACCCTGCGCCCCAGGCCTCCTCCCAGCGGGCGCGGGCACGCTGCAGATACTCGGCATTGCCCGTGGCCTCGTACAGCAGCAACAGTCCGTGATGCGTGATCAGGTTACCATGGCTGTGATCAATCGGCAGAGTATCGAACCGCTGGAAGAAGGCGGCCATCCGTTCAGCCTGCTGGAGGTACCGCCTCTGACCAGTCACCTCGGACAAGCGCACCAGCCCCTCGATGCCGGGAAAATAATCGGTCACGTAACCGGCTGCATAGCTGCCCGTGCTGCGGTACTCCGGCTCGCGTTGCGGATCCAGGAACCGGTCGGCGGTGGCCAGGTAGAAGTCGCCGATCCGCGTGGCGCAGTCGAGCAGTTCCGCGCGGCCGGTGACCCGGTAGGCATCCAGCAGTCCGACCAGGAGGCGGGAATGTCCCCAGAAAACGGGGAGGATCACCGCGTTGGAGTTCTCCGGCTCCAAGGGCTGGTTGAAATCGATATCCCGGCCGAAATGGCCGTCCGGTCGCTGGAAACGCCCGATGTCCTGCAGCAGTTGCGGCAGCGTATCCGGCGCCAGTCTGCCCGGAGGTGAAGTGAGGCTGGCGATCTCCAGGAATCGCCCCGAGATATCGCCGCTGTAGTTGGTGAACCGGCGCTGCACCTCGAAACTCAGGTCGGAGCGGAGATACTCGACCGACCGATACGGATCCTCTGACAACCTCTGGACACTACGATTGTACGTTTCCCCCAGGGGGCCACCGAGCTGTACGGCGTGGGCGTCGGGCAGATTCCAGACCGGCCCCGCGGGTGCGGGCTGCGCGCCCCGTGCCGGCGCGCCGGCAGCCAGCAACCAGGCGGAAATCCAGCAGGCCAAGCCGGCAGCCGCAGTGCACGTTCTGATCATGAGCTGAACTCCTGTTTCCCTGTCAGATCTGCCGGAGGCCGGCAGGGTTCACGGTTGAAGGCATCCCCACCCGCGCCGCAGGGGAACTGCCAGTCTGGTCAGACGTCACGGGGCCGCATGTCCGCCGAGCACCTGATCGATGAACGGATACGCCCGCTCACCATGCCATTCGTGCCCCGACGGCCACGAGTCCTGCTGCACGTTCTGCTCGGCGCCGAACAGCCGGTACCCGGCCTGGATGCGCGCGAATCCCTGCCGCGTATAGGCGATCGGAAAGCAGGAGTCCTGTTCGGCACTCTCGAACAGCACGGGGCGCGGCGCGATCAACAGGTGGACCTCGCACACATCCATCAATGCTACGAAGCCTGGCAGTTCCCAGCACGCGCAGTTGGGCACTGCGAAGACCCCCTCGGTGGTGCACATCCAGCCGCTCACCACCGCCGCCTTCAGCCGGGGATCGCACGCCGCGCTCCACATCGTCCATTCGCCCCCCATGGACAGTCCGGCGACGCCCATCCGTTCCGGATCGACCTCCGGGCGCGACTGCAGGATGTCCACCAGCCGCAGCAGGTCCCAGAGCATGGTGGCGCAGTATTCGCGATGCGGGAAGGAGGGGGCCAGCACGACATAGCCGCCGCGGGCAAAGCGGTCGGCCATGCCGAAGTAGTTGGTCGTGTGATCGAAGACCACGTCGCACGAGCCCCCGTGACCGTGCAGGGCCAGCATCGCGGGAAACGGTCCCGGCGAACCGGCCGGCACGGTGAACCGGCAATCGATGCGCTGGCCGTCGTTCCCCTGAAACGACGCGGGATACGCTGTGTAGCCGTCCCGGCTGACCGGCTCGCCCAGCTGGAAGTCCAGCGGCACCTCATCGGTCGAGCGGCGCGGCAGCTGCCGCTCCACCAGCTCGAACAGGCGCGCGCGGGCCGCCTCCTGCCAGCGCTGTGCAGATTCCCGATCGGCGGCCACAAAAGGCAATTCATAACGCTCGGGCACCGGACCACGCGCCGCAGGCATCGCCTGGCGCGTGCGGCAGAACTCGTCGGGCGCAAGCGCCTGCTCGGTGATCCGCACTTCGTCGATGCACCCGCTCCAGGGACGCGGACCTTGGGTGGCATACGCGTCGACATTGCCGATCTTCAGATGGGCGCGATCGTCCGCAAAGATGCCGGGCACAGCCCGCACGCACTCGGCGACCGGCCGGCCGTTGACGAACAGCCGACTGGTGTTGCCCTGACTGACCGCAGCGACGTGATACCACTGGCCCGGCTCGAGCAGGCGCGAACGCGTCTCGAGCTTGTTCCCGGCGTGGAATCCGCCGTCGGGCGAGATGTCAAAACGCAGGCCGCCCTGCGGTGTGACGACCAGCGCCCAGCTGCGCTGCTGTCCCTCCTCATTCCAGTCGGCAGCAATCGCCGCATATCCCGTTCGCGCGGCGAGCTTCACGAATGCTTCGACCGTGAAGTCGCTCGAAGTGACCTGCCGGTCGGGCCCGAAATCCACACCCGTGTCCGCGCTGCCGTCGAAGGCAGCCGCGTAACGGTTGGGCATGCTCAAGCCGCCCCAGCCGACCACGTCCTCGACGAACGAGACCCCGCCAGCGGCTGCGCCGGCCGTCCCGTTCTCGAACCGCTCGGAGATCAGCGGCTGTGCCCACGCGGCAGCTGGCCACAGCCAGCAGGCGACTCCCAGCAGCACAATCAGACAGTATCGCATCGTCGCTCCCCGTACCGGACGCGGAACATGAAGGTCGACCAGCCTTCAAGTCTGTGCGATACGGCGCGGCGCTGCAACCGGGTCCGGGAAACGCCGCGAGACAACGGGGGGCGCGGCCGCTCGGGCCGGCGCCCCGTGGCGCCCCATGCCGTTCCCTGGCGGGGCGAAACCTAGAACGTGATGATGGCGTCGATGGCCGCCGTCAGCTGTTCGTCGTCGTGGCCCCCATCAAACGGCAGACCGGTCGGACCCGCCAAGCCGTCATACCAGTCCCAGCGCAGCTCGGGGCGAACGAGCAGGTTGCCGGTGGGCCGCCAGCTTAGACCGGCCGTGAGATTGTAGAAGTTGCCGGCAAACCCGCGGCCCGACCACGCATAGACACCCGGAATGTTGCCGGGCCCCGCGATCCGCACGCCGTCGTCGTCGCGCATCCACTCCACTCGCAGGTTGGCGTTCCAGCGCGGATTGATCGCGTACAGGAAGTACTGGTTGAGCCCGTACCATTCCGCCGTGTTTCCCGTGGTGGGTGCGTTCTGTTCCGTGCCCAGGTTGTGCACCAGCACGTATTGCAGCCGCTCGAAGAGCTTCTGCTGGATGACCAGACTGTAGACGAACCGGTCCTGATCCCCCGGAATCCCATTGAAATCACCCGGCGGATCCTGCGGGCCGACCGAAACCGCGTAGGCGATCTTGGTGCGCTGATTCTGGCTGTTCCACTTCACGCCCCCCATGAAGTCCAGCGTGTCGTTGGTGTCCTCAAACATGACCCAGCCCCGGTGGAATCCGGCCAGCAGCGCGAGTTGATCCGTCAGCTTGTATTCCCCCAGCACACCGGTGACAAGTTGCGGGACCGTGTATCCGTAGGAGTACGAATGCGAATAGAACGGGTTCATCACGCACGGGACGGCTTCGTAGTCCAGGATGCCCGCGAAGTGGCCCAGCTTGACCGACAGATTGTTGATCGCGAACTCCAGGTACGCCTGCGGAATCACCAGGCCGTAGCGCTGGTAGTCGAAACCGTTGATGCGGTCTTCCAGCCCCTGGCTGATGCCGAACCGCC
>DAISIS010000017.1:3361-23016 GCA_036821925.1 Pirellulaceae bacterium | reverse complement strand
CGTAGGTGCTGCCGCGATGCGGCGTGCCGATGGTGATCACCTTGTGCACCGCCGGATTGGGTTCGAAGAACACCAGCTGGGCAATCGCGCTGCGCACCTCCGGGTCCGCCTGCAGGTCCTCAGAGGCCCGATCGCTCAGAATGCTCCAGAAATCGTTGCCGCTCTCGAGCGTCTGCAGCATGGAGACCAGTCCGCCCATGCTGTGGCCGACGAGCACCAGCTGCTCGAATACCGGGTTCACCCCGGACGGGTCCAGGGTCTGCCGCGCCGCCGCCAGGTCGGCCCGCATCTGCTGGGCGCTCGTCCAGAACGGTTGCCCCGATGGATAGAGGTAGAACCAGAACTGGTAGTTGCTGCGGATCTCCGGGTAGGCCAACAGGTCGTTGAACATCTCCATCCAGGTCATCGGGCTCGACCACAGACCGTGGACCATCACCACGGGAATCTTCTGCGGATCGTAGGCCTCGACCATGTACAGTCCCTGGATCGACTCGGCGCTGACCGGGTTTAGGAGCCCGAGCGTGGCGATATCGAGCATGGCGCGGCTCTGCCGCGCATCCAGGTTGTAGCCCAGCGGCGTGCTGAGGTCGGTTTCCAGCGGCACCAGCCGATTGGCAACAAGCGTTGTGCTGGAATCAAGCGGGTCGCACAGTTCCAGCACGCAGCGGCGCGCCTGCTGGCCGGGCTGGGCGGGCACGATGCGCAGGAAGGCCGTGACCGGCACGGTCAGCTTGGCCGGATAGTACTGTTCCACCGGATCGTCGGTTGCCGCAGCGCGCCGCACGGCGATCATGGGGACCCCCAGGCCATAGCTGTGGTGGTGGTTCTTGAGCCCTGTGATCTGATAGTCGGAGACGAACTCCAGCTTCTCGAAGTCCTCGACTTTCCAGGAGCCCCGCGCGACCACTTCCACCCGCATCTGCTCCTGCCCCGTGTGGAACATCTGGCTCTCACCCGGCGCCAGTTGCCCGTTGCCGTTCATGATCCGCAGCGCCGCCTCCAGGCCGGTGTTGTACAGGTCGCAGACGCGGCGGAACTGCGGGTCATAGGGGTTGCGCAGCGCGTCGTACAGCGGGTCGAACAGATAGTCGTAAGCGTGGAACACGGTGGCGCCGTAGAGGTTCAGCGCCCGCTCCCTGTTCCCGACAGCGTCGGCCTTGTAGGCGGCGATGTAGGCCAGCTCGGACAGCGCCTGCAGCTTGTCGGCGGATGGCTCCCGGGCAAGCTCCGCCTGCAGCTGCTGGAGCGCGGCGTCCGGATCCTGCCTCTGGGTCTTTTCCAGGTCGTATCGCCGCAGCGTCTGCAGCGTCCGGTCGGTCGGTTCGGGGCCCTTGCGCGAGAGCAGGTTGAGAGGGCCCTCCAGCGGGTTCTTGGGAACGCGCCGCACCTTCAGATACCGGTTGCTTGCGCAGCCGCTGGCGGCGTGGCAGGCGATCACGATCAGCAGCAACACTGTCAGCCCGTGGCACCGCAGTCGAGTCGTGTGACGGCAGCTGGCGGATGCTGGCATCATGATCGCATCACTGTAGGGTCAGACAACGCATCCAGACGACCCGGGCAGCTCCCGGGGGCGCGGCGTGCAGCGCGCACTATCCCTCACGATGGGCGGCAGACGATAGTCGCCGCCGGCCGGAGCCGTCAATGGCGATTTGCCGATGAGACGGGAAACGGACTGCGCAGGCCCAGCGGGCCGGGCGCGCCGGCGGATCGGCGTGAGGGCGCCCCGGCGGTCTGTCGCTCACCGCGTCATTCAGTAAGGGGCCGGGGGGTCAGCACCTTCTGGACAGACAGCTGCATATTGCGCAGCTTGGCGCGCACGGTGGCGCGACTCAGGCCGAGAATCTCTGCGGCGCGGTTCTGTTGCCCCCCCGCATGCTGCAGGGCGGTGGAGATCAGCAGTCGGTCGAAGTACTCCAGGGCGCGGCGATAGACGTCTGTCTGTCCCTGGGCGATGGCCGTTCTGACGAACTCAGCCAGGGCCCCCTGATCGACGTCGGGCACGGCGTCCGCATCGATTTCGGGTTCGGGCGGCTCGGTCTGTTTTTCGTGCAATTCGCCGGGCAGGAACTCGGCCCGGATCGTCGGCCCGGCGGACACGATCAGCGCCTCGCGCACCACGCTTTGCAGTTCGCGTACGTTGCCCGGCCAGTCGTAGGCCTCCAACAGCGCCATGGCTTCCGGGCAGATCGACTGCACGGCGGTGCCCAGCTGTCGATTGCAGCGGAAGAGGAAGTAGTGGGCCAGCTCCGCAATGTCATCGCGGCGCTCGCGCAACGGGGGCAGATGGATCGTGACGCCGCGCAGGCGGTAGTACAGGTCCTTCCGGAAGAGACCGCGTTCGATGAGCGTGTCGAGGTTCTGGTTCGTGGCGGCCAGGACGCGGACGTCGGCGACGATCAACTCGCTGCCCCCGACCCGTTCGAAGCTCCCTTCCTGCAGCAGCCGGAGGATTTTCGCCTGGGTGCCGGGGGTCATGTCGCCGATTTCGTCGAGGAACAGGGTGCCGTTGTGGCACTGTTCGAACTTGCCGATGCGGCGATGCTCGGCACCGGTGAACGCGCCGCGCTCGTGCCCGAACAGCTCGCTCTCCAGCAGCGCCTCCGGAATGGCCGCACAGTTGATGGCCAGAAACGGCGACTGGCTGCGGCGACTGTGATGGTAGATGGCGCGGGCCACCAGCTCCTTGCCGGTACCGCTCTCCCCTAGGATCAACACGTTGACATCCTGAGGGGCGATGCGGCCGATCTGCTTGCAGACTGTCTGCATGGCCACGCCGCTCCCGACCAGCCGTTCCGGCATGTCCTCCGGCCCGCTCCCTTCCTCCACGATCGCGGGCACGTGCATCAGGCGGCTGATGCCGAAGGCCTGATCGACCACCTGGCGGAGTTGGTCGGCGTCGAGCGGCTTGACGAGGTAGTCAAAGGCCCCCAGCTTCATGGCCTCAATCGCCGTGTCGGTGGTGCCGAAGCCGGTGATGAAGATGATGAGGCTGCGCGGGTCGATCCGGCGCAGGTCATGGAACACATCGAGCCCGGACCGATCGCCCAGGCGAATATCCAGCAGGATCACATCGGGTGCTTCCTCGGTGGCCAGACGCAGTCCGTCCTCGGCGGTCTCGGCGCCGAGCACCTGGATGTCGTCATCGGCGAAGACCCGTCCGATGCTGAAGTGGATACCAGGCTGATCATCGATTACGAGGAGCGTTGGCATCGGGATTCGTCTCCGCCCGGCTGGAGCGCGCGTGCCGCGCGCGAGGTGCTGACTAGTCTGGGGCACGGCTGTCCTTGCGCGGCCGCGGCGGGGCGCCGTTGCCGCTGTGCAGCGGGAGTTCCAGGGTGAACCGCGCGCCTCCCGCCTCACGATTGACGGCCAGCAGGGAACCGCCATGCTCCACGGCGATCCGCCGACTGATGGCCAACCCCAGACCGGTGCCGTTTTCCTTGGTGGTCACAAACGGTTCGAAGATCTTGACCAGGGTCTGGGGCGCAATGCCCGCCCCCTCGTCCGACACGGTGATCCGGCAGCGCCGCGCCGGGTCGTCACAGGCCTCGATGGCCAGTTCCAGCGTGCCTCCGCCGGGCATGGCCTCGACGCCGTTGAGCAGCAGGTTGACCAGCACCTGATGGATCTGTTCCGGATCGCCGTCGACGATGACCGGCGCGTCCGGCGACCGGGTGACGATCGTCACTTGCTGTTGTCGAGCGCGGCCTTCCACGAGATTCAAGGCCCGCCGCGCCGTGCTGCGCACGTCGTGCGTCACGCGCCGCAGCCGGGGCGGGCGGGCGAAATCCAACAGCCCCTGGATCGTGCTCTCCATGCGCGCAATCTCGCGGAGCGCCACCTGCAGATCCTGAGCGCCCAACGCCTGGCCGGCGAGCTGCCGCGCGGCCGTCTGGATCAGCAGCTTGATCGACGTGAGCGGGTTGCGCAGTTCGTGCGCGATGCCCGCCGCCAGTTCTCCGACCGCCGCCAGCCGCTCGGCGGACATCGCCTGATGCCGCGCTGCCTGCAGCTCCCCCACCACATGGCTGATCCGATCGCTCACCACCTGCGCCAGCCGCTGCAGCTCGGGAAGGTCGCACGGCGCGCGTACCTCGACCGAGCCGAGTTCCTGGTCCAGCTCGCCCGTCGCCCCGCGCAGCGCGACGCTGATCTGCGAAATGGAACGATGGACGTTGCGCGCGATCCAGAGTCCGCAGACGACACCGGCGATCGGCCCCGCAATCAGGAAGGCCAGCCGCAGGAGACTGAGCCAGTCGGCCAGCCGCGCGCTGCGCTCGGTCGCGTCGGCCAGCAGCCGGTTGTTCAGGTCCAGCAGCTGCCGGCACGGCTCCACCACGGCCCGCGCCAGCCGGATTGTCTTCTCACGCTCGGCCGCCTGGGGCAACAGCAGGTCCGTCAGTCCCGGCGGCTCCAACCGGCTGCGGATGTGGTCGCGATAGATCGAGAAATGGTCGCCAATGGCCTGCACCAGCGCCTGCTCTTCGGCTGTGAAACAACTGGCCTCGGCCGATATCAGATGCCGCTCAAACGTCTCCTCCAGCTCGGCCGCCTCGATCTGCGTCTCACGCACATCCTTGCCGGGCGACTCGACCACCACGACCTGCAGCCGCCACAGCGCGTCCTGCATCGCCCACGCGGCGCGAATGGTCCCGACGTTCTCCTGGAGCGCCTCGGCCTGCGACGAAAACACCTGCCGGATGAAAAAGGTCGTGATGCTGCTGCCCGCGACCCACAGCAGACTCACCACGATCGTCGGCGCCACTACTTTCGTCCACATCGTGCGTCCCCGTCCACTGCAGCAGCCACGCGCCCAGAGAGCGGGCACCCGTGCCGTCGGCCCCCCCAACAAGCAGCCCGATTATCGGCCGCTAGGCCACCACCCCACAAGCTGAGCGATGCAAGAGGGATGCCACCGGCCCCCCCCAAAAAAAACCACACCGCCAGGCCGGACGCTAAACCGCTCCAGATCTGCAGGTTACGCCATCCACAACCGCCGCCCGACGACGCGACCGACTCGACGGGGCGGAGGTCATTATTTGCCCACAGAGGCCAATGCTCGGCCTGAGCGGGTGATCCACGCACACCGCGGCCGGAGCACCGGTCGACCAGCCGCACATTCTAACTGCAAGACTCCCTCGCACTTGAGGGCCCGTGAGCAACTCCCGGCATGCCTCTTGCATACACAGCGCTGGCAAACACCGGGTTGAAATAGTGGGCGAGCGGATCGGTCATGCTGTGTACCCCATGCGGGGAGTCTCGTCAACAGCTCAGTATTCGCCTCATCCGGGTGTCCATATCGCGTGAATAAGGGGGGGCGAGTGTTGGTCCTCAGGCGGAGAGTACGTGAACAATTCGAGGTGCCCGAGCGCCGGGTTTCGACCCGCGTGAGGGACATACGGGACAACCGGCTGTGCTGGGGAGGTGCCGCATCGCGGGTAGTGACGGGCCGGCTGAGTGCCATGATGAGCTGCCACTGCGCGGACGGCATCCGCGTGTCAGCCACGGGTGAGTCGCGTGGCGTGGCGCGGCCGGTGCGTGTACTGCTGGCCGACGCGGACGCTTATCTTCTGGGCGTCTATCGCAGATGCCTGGAGCAGGAAGGGTTCGCCGTGACGACGGCGTCGAGCGGTCTGGCGTGCATCGCCGCATTGCGCGCGGCGGTGCCCGATGTGTTGGTGATGGATCCCTGTCTGTTGTGGGGATCGGGTGATGGTGTGTTGGCCCTGATGAACGAGGACTCGGATGTTCCGCGTGTGCCTGTGATCATTCTCACTGACGCGCTGGATCGTGGTGTTCTGTATCGACTTGCGCCGTACCGGGTGGACGATTTCCAGGTCAAGCCTTTGTCCGCCAGGCAGCTGGCCGTGTGCATTCGCGGAGTTGTCCGGCACCGGTCGCGGGGTGGTACAGCGTAATAATGTGTGCTAGACGGACTGCGGGGCGACTTGCCTCGGAGACAAACAGCGGCGCGATCGGGCCCGCGTGCAACCGGAAACGCAATCATGTCTGAGACGATCACGAACGAACAGCTTGACGTGCGAACGTTGCCCGCCGCGCTGCAGCCGTTGCGGGAGCAGATTCTGGCGGATCTGACGATGCTGGCTCAGATTCCTGCTCCGACAGGCCAGGAGGAGTCGCGGGTGCGATACCTGGTGGATCGGTTCATGGAGGCGGGGTTGCCCGAGGTGGGGCCGGACGAGTTGGGCAATGCTGTGGGGCTACTGCCGGGTGTGCGCGGGGACCGGACGATCCTGCTTGTCGCGCATGTGGACACGATCTACGCGCGGACTGTGAACCACAACGTGACGCTCGAGCCGGATCGCGTCATTGGGCCGGGTGTGGGGGACAATGCGCTGGGCGCGGCCGCGCTGGCGGTGGTGCCCCTGTGTCTGGCGCACCTGGGCCTGCAGCTCGACTCCAATCTCGGTTTGCTGGGCACCGTCCGGTCTTTGGGCCGCAGCAACCACGAGGGACTCCGATTCTTCCTGGACCATCCCCCGCGCCCGATCAACTGGGGGATTGTGGTCGAGGGGTTGCAGCTGGGGCGGGCCAACTACTTGTCGATTGGCAAGATCCGCGGGGACATCGTCTGTGATGTCTGTCCGGAGAAGCTGCGCAGCGACCAGTCCCAGAATGCGCTGGTGGTCCTGAACCAGGTGATCAATCGCATCCTGAGCATCGCGGTCCCGACGCGCCCCTACACCAAGATCCGGCTGGCGAAGATGCATGCGGGACTCAGTTATGACAGTGAGCCCGATCATGCGGAGTTGGGGTTCGAGGTGGTGAGTCACTCGGACGAGATGATCGAGCAGATCCGGCGGAGCATGGACGATGCGGTAGCTGAGATGGCCGCCCAGCACGGTGTGGACGCCAAACTGGACTGCTTCTTCCGGCGCGAGACGGGGGGCATTCCTTTTTCGCATCCGCTGGTCAGGACGGTCCTGGACGTCATGGCGCAACTGGACATCAAGCCGGATCTGGGACGCGGTCCCTCCGAACTGCCCGAATTCATCGGTCGCCGGATCCCGGCCATCACGCTGGGCATCAGCGAGGGGGAGAAGAACCAGGAGAACGAACCGGACTACGTGCTGATCGACCCCATGCTCACCGGACTGGCACAACTGCGCGGCGTCATTCTCGAGATCGATCGGGGGTGCTGCGATGAATCTTGACCAATGGCTGGCCCACCGCACGTTTCACCACTCGGCGTTTTGGGACCGCCGCTGGCTGGTGGAGGAGAAGGCCCGGCAGGGGCTGACCATCTCCCTCTGTCTGCCGGCCTACAACGAAGAGAAGACGATCGGGAAGGAAATCGTCATCTACAAGTCGGAGCTGCACGATCGGTATCCCGTGGTCGACGAGATTGCGGTGATCGACTCGGGCAGTACCGACCGGACGCGGGAGATCGCTGCCAGTTTCGGCGCGCAGGTGTATCTGGCGGACGAGCACTTGCCGCAGTACCAGACGTACCGCGGCAAGGGGGAGAATCTCTGGAAGGCGCTCTATCTGCTCCGCGGTGACATCATTGTGTTTGTGGACGCCGACATCACCAACACGCACCCGCGCTTCGTCTACGGCCTGCTCGGTCCCTTGATCAAGGATCCGGAGGTCCACTATGTCAAGGCGTTCTACGACCGGCCGCTGGCCTCCTCGCAGGGCATTCGGCCGACGGGCGGAGGACGCGTGACGGAGATTCTGATTCGCCCGCTGTTCAGCCTGTTCTATCCGGAGCTGACCGGCATCATCCAGCCGCTGTCGGGCGAGTACGCGGGGCGGCGCAGCATTCTGGAGCAGATTCCGTTCCCGGTGGGCTATGGCGTCGAGACGGCGATGCTGATCGACATCTACGGGAAACTGGGGCTGTCCGCCTTTGCGCAGACCGACCTCGACATCCGGGTGCACCGCAACCAGGAGACGCCTGCGCTGGGGCGGATGGCGTTCGGCGTATTACGCACGTTTTTCGCGCGGCTCACGCGCGACCAGAAAGCACAACTCCATCTGGAACTCCCGACCATCATGCGGCAGTTCAGGGTGACCGATGGGGCGTTCGACCATGTCGAGCATGTGATCGAGGAGGTGGAACGCCCGCCGATGATCGACATCCCCGAGTATCGTGAGAAGTTCCCGGCGATCCCCGCGCCCCTGGTGGAAATATGAACATCGTCATGCTGCACTATCACCTGAACCACGGAGGCGTGACGCAGGTCATTGCCAACCAGCTCCGTGCGCTCGATCAGGTGTGCACCCGCGCGGATCGCGTGCGTGTGGCGGTGTGCTGTGATGGGCAGGTCGGTGGCTGGCCGGCGGAGCTGGCGTCCGGCCTGGGGGCGGTCGACGTGGCGCTGCGCGCCGTGCCGCGGCTGCAGTACGACGCGCAGCCGGTGGCGGAGGTCGCGCAGCTGGCCGTGCAATTGCGGGCCCAGCTGTCGGCGCTGGGGTTCACCCCCGACGACACCATCCTGCATGTGCACAACCACGGCCTGGGCAAGAACGCCTCGCTGCCCGGTGCCTTGCAGCGGCTCGCCGCCGAGGGCTTCGCGCTGCTGCTCCAGATCCACGATTTCGCGGAGGACCTGCGGCCGCGGAACTACGCCCATCTGCGCAGCGCCTGGCAGACCGCGGACCTCACTCCCACTCTGTATCCCCAGGCGGCCCACATCCACTATGCGGTGCTCAACCAGCGCGACCGCCGCGTGCTCGCCGGTGCCGGAATGCCTGCGGATCGGCTGCACTACCTGCCGAATTCCCCGGCGCTGAACGCCCCGGCGGCAGCGCGCGACGCGGCCCGCCGGAGCCTCCACACGCGGTTCGGCATTCCGGACTCCGCCCGCTTCCTGCTCTCTCCGGTGCGGGCCATCCGCCGGAAGAACGTGGGCGAGACGCTGCTGTGGTCCGTCCTGGCCGGGCCGGACACGCACATCGGCGTCACGCTGGCGCCGTTGAATCCGGCCGAACAGCCCTATTACCAGCGCTGGCGCACGCTGGCCAGCGAACTGCAGCTGCCGGTCCACTTCGAAATCGGCGGGCAGAGCGGGCTGCCGTTTGAGGTGAACGTCGCGGCTGCCGACCTGATCCTGACGACCAGCGTCACCGAAGGGTTTGGCATGGCGTTCCTGGAATCGTGGCTGGCCGAACGCGTCCTGGTCGGACGCGATCTGCCGGAGATCACCGGGGACTTTGCCGCTGCGGGCGTCCAGCTCAGATACGTCTCTCCGCAGCTTCGCGTCCCGGTCGACCTGATCGGCCGCGCGGCCTTCTGCGACACGCTGGTGGCGGCGTGCAGCAGCATGCGCGAGGCGTACGGACGCCCGCCCCTGGCAGACGCCGCCGTCGCGGAGCTATGCCGGGCGCGGACGGCGGACGACACCGTCGACTTCGCCGACCTGGACGAACCGCATCAGGAACAGGTGCTGCGGGCGCTGCAGCGTGACGCGGGCTTGCGCGCACGCGTGCTGGATCTCAATCCGACCGTGACCAGCGCGCTGGCCCTGACGCCGCACGCGGCGCACGACATGATCATGCAGAACAAAGCAATCGTGCAGAAGGACTACTCTCTGCTGGCCAGCGGCGCTCGACTCTGGCGTGCCTATCAGCGCGTCGCGGCGAGCCCGCGCGACCACGGGGTGACACGACTTTCGGAGGGAGACAGGATTCTGGAAGATTTCCTGGCCCCGACTCGTTTTCGACCTATTCGCGGGTGCTACCATGCTTACAGCCATTCCTGACACGCTGCGCCAACACGCCCGGCCGCGGTCACCCCGTCCCACGGGGTGCGAACCGGTGCTCGCCCGACTCCCGGGCATCCGAGCCGTCCTGTTCGACATCTACGGCACGTTGTTTGTCAGCGGCGCGGGGAGTATCGCGGCGGCCAGCCGCACGTTTACCGGTACAGCGTTCAGTGCAGCGCTCGACTCCGTCGGGCTGGCGTATCACGGTCCGGGTGACGCGGGTGTCGCACGCTTCACCGGCATTGTGCGAAGCCTGCATGCCGCGGCACGCCAGTCGGGGTGCGAGTATCCCGAGGTCGACGTGCTCGACGTCTGGCACCGGACGCTGGCCGCGCTGATGGAGGACGGCCTGCTGACGCAGACCGACATCAGCCGGGGGCAACTTGCACGCTTGGCGGTCGAATTCGAGGGACGCACCAATCCGGTCTGGCCCATGCCGCATGTGCTGGCCTGCTGCCGGGCGCTGCGCGCGCAGGGCATCCGCCTGGGAGTGATCAGCAACGCTCAGTTCTACACGCCGGCGCTGTTTCCCGCCTTCTTCGGCAAGACGCTCGAGGAACTGGGATTCGACCCGCAGCTGCAGTTCTATTCCTATCGGTTTGGCGCTGCCAAGCCAGGTCTCAGCATGCACCTGGCTGCCCGCGAGACGCTGGCACACCGGAGGATCACGCCCGGCGCAACCGTCTGTGTGGGGAACGACCTCCGCAAGGACGTGATCGCCGCGGCCCGTGTCGGGTTCCGGACCGCCTTGTTCGCCGGCGATCAACGCAGCCTGCGCTGGACGCCCTGTCCCGACCACGCGGACGTCGTGCCGGATCTGGTGCTGACAGATCTGGCGCAGCTGCCTCCCTGTGTGCTCGCAGGGCGGCGGGGACGCCGAAGCTACCTGCCGGGGCAGCACGCCGGATGGGGGGCGTGCGCCCATCGCGTGCATCCGTCTGACTAGCAGGAACCAGGACAAGGAAAGCGTTCAGCATGTTGTTCCCGTTGCATATAGGATTCGTTTCGACGCGTTTCGCCGGTACCGACGGGGTCTCGCTCGAGAGCGCCAAGTGGGCGCAGGTGCTGTGGGATCTGAAGTACGTGAGCTACTGGTATGCCGGGAAGCTCGACCGCGATCCGGCCACCAGCATGACGGTGCCGGAGGCGTTCTTCGAACATCCCGAGAACGTGGCGATCAACCGCCAGGTCTTCGGCCGCCTGCGGCGCTCGGCCGAAGTCACGCGCAAGATCCACAATCTGGCGGACATGCTCAAGCGGTCCCTCTACGATTTCGTCGAGCGGTTCGCGATCGACATCCTGGTGGTCGAGAACGCGCTGTGCATCCCAGTCCACATTCCGCTGGGCATCGCGCTGACGCATTTTCTGGCGGAGACAGGCTTCCCGGCCATCGCTCACCACCATGACTTCTACTGGGAGCGGAGTCGCTTTTCGGTCAACGCCGTCGGCGACTACCTGCACATGGCCTTTCCTCCCGCACTGCCCATGATCCAGCATGTGACCATCAACACGTTCGCCCAGCAGGAGTTGGCACATCGCAAGGGCTGCCCGTCCGAACTGATCCCCAACGTGCTGGATTTCGAAGGCGGTCCACCGCCGGCGGACGACTATGCCGGAGACCTGCGCGCCGAGATCGGGCTGGAGCCGTACGACATCATGGTGGTACAGCCGACGCGTGTCGTGCCGCGCAAAGGCATCGAACTGGCCATCAACCTGGTCGCCGGACTCAAGGACTCACGCCTGAAACTCGTGGTGACGCACGAATCGGGGGATGAGGGGCTCGACTACCGCCAGGCGCTGATTCACCTGGCGGAGAGCGCGGGAGTGGACCTGCGGTTCATCGACGCGCGGGTGGGGCACACGCGCGGCAAGGACGCGCAGGGCCGCAAGACCTACTCCCTGGCCGACGTGTACCGGAACGCGGATCTGGTCACCTACCCCAGCCTCTACGAGGGCTTCGGCAACGCCTTTCTGGAAGCTGTCTTCTTCCGCAAACCACTCGTCATCAAGCGGTACTCGATCTTCGTGACGGACATCGAGCCGAAGGGGTTCGAGATCATCCCAGTGGATATCTTCCCCACCAGCGATGTGCTGGAACAGGTGCGGCGCGTGATCAACGACGCGGACTACCGGACCAAGATGGTGAATCACAACTACGAACTGGCGAAGACCTTCTTCAGCTATTCCGTGCTGCGGCGAAAACTCCGCGCGCTGCTGGCCAATGTCACCGGGTACGGCTAGGCGTGACGCTGCGCAGCCGAGGACCCTGCCGCCGAGGACCCTCCCCTGGATCAGTGAGACCCATCGATGCGCCCTTCTGCTACGCTGCACGCCCAACTGCTGGATTGCCTGACGACACTCTACGGCGACGGAGCCGGGGCCTGCCTGGCACGCGTGCTGGCCCTGGCCGATCAGCACCGGGATGCGGTGCGTGCCGGCCGCGACCGGCTGTGGGACGCGCGCGATGTCGTGCTGATTGCCTACGGGGATCAGCTGCAGCACGGCGCACAGACGCCGCTGGCAACGCTGCGGCAGTTCCTGCGGCAGCAGGGCCTGGCGGAGCTGATCCGCATTCTGCACATCCTGCCCTTCTTCCCGTCCAGCTCAGATGATGGATTCGCTGTGAGTGACTATGAGCAGGTCGATCCGGCCATCGGTTCGTGGCACGACGTGCGCGAACTGGCGGGCTGCGTCGACCTGATGTTCGACCTGGTTCTGAATCACTGCTCGACACAACATCGTTGGTTTCAGCAGTACCTGGCGGGCCGGGCACCGTACACCGGGTACTTCATCGAGTCTGATGCGGCAGCGGACTTGTCCCGGGTCACGCGCCCACGCAGTACGCCGCTGCTGACGCCCTTCCGCACGGCCGCTGGCGTACGCCACGTCTGGACGACCTTCAGCGCCGATCAGGTGGACCTCAACTGGGCGAACCCCGATGTGCTGCTGGAGATGCTGCACGTCCTGTTCTCCTATGTCGCTCACGGCGCCCGCATCATCCGCCTCGACGCGATCGCCTATCTCTGGAAGCAGATCGACACCCCCTGCATCCATCTGCGCCAGACCCATGCGGTGGTCAAACTGATGCGTCTGTTGCTGGATGCCTGCGCACCGGGCACACTGCTGTTGACGGAAACCAACGTGCCGCACGACGAGAATGTGAGCTACTTCGGGGCGGGGGACGAAGCGCATGTCGTCTACCAGTTCAGCCTCCCGCCGCTCGTGCTGGACGCGTTTCTCCACCGGGACGCCGCGCCGCTCATGAGCTGGCTGGCCCAACTCGAGCCGGCCCGGCCGCGCACCACCTATCTCAACTTCACGGCATCGCACGACGGCATCGGACTGCGACCCCTGGAAAGCCTGCTGCCGGCCGAGCGGGTGGAACGGCTGGTGGCGGAGGTAAGCGCCCGGGGCGGCCTGACCAGCACGCGGCGCCGGGCGGACGGGACCGACAGCGTCTATGAGCTGAACGTCTCCTACTTCTCCGCACTGGGGGACCCCGCGGACCACGATACGGCGACGCACGTCCGACGCTTCCTCGCCGCGCAGGCAGTCATGCTGGCACTGCGCGGCATCCCGGCCGTCTACTTCCACAGCCTGTTCGGGACGCCCAATGATCGGGAGGGGATGCAGCGGACCGGCCGACCTCGCACGATCAACCGGCGGAAGTTCCAGCGGGATGAGTTGCTGTCCCTCCTGGCTTCCCCAAACTCGCCGCCCGCTCAGGTGCTGACGGGTTACCGGCAGATGCTAGCAGTGCGCGGGCAGCAGCCGGCTTTTCACCCGGACGCCGCGCAGGAAGTGCTCGATCTCAACCAGCCCGCACTGATCACGGTCGTCCGCACCTGCCCGACGACCGGGCAACAGATACTCGCGGTCACCAACGTCGCCAGCACGCCGGTATCGGTCTCCCTGCCCGCCGACTTTGCGCCGGACTGCGCCGCCACACTCTGGTGGATGGGCGCAACTTGGGGGGCCGGCGGCACGCTGACGCTGCTGCCGGCGGGCGGGGCTTGGCTGAGCACTTACCGCGCCCGGTGAAGGACCGCGTCGGCGACGAAGTGGAACGTTGGCATGGCCGCCAGGGGAAGCGGTTCCCCATCGACGTCCTCATCTTCAAACGCCTCGACCGCGTCCTTCAGCTCCCCACGCACAATGCGGACGTCGCGCGGCGCCTGAATCCCCAATGAGATGCGATTGCCGGAGACCTTGTTAACGACGACCGTGATGTTGTCGCCAATAACGATCTGCTCGCCAACCTTGCGGCTGAGTACTAACATGATGTGTTCCTCCTTGAATAGCGATCGTGGTACTTGGTTTCTGCTGAGATCCTCGAGCTAATCGCAGAACCGGGTGGGTGCCCTGCAGCCCAGCCCGATTTTTTCCAGAAACACTTCCAACAAACTGACAGTCTGTAACTTGATAGACACTGGAACAGCAAAGACGATGCCTCAAATCCGAAAATCTTGCGAAATTTTTCTGCACAATCCGTAAGGTTTTGCCGACAGGCCGTTTGCACGTTTTGCCGCCAGGACGAGTCCCGAGCTCATCGCACCGCCACCGTGCGCAAATGGCTCTCGCTTTGGGAACTTTTTTCCATTTCCAGACGTCACCGGATGCTAGCAGCTACCGCGCTGCCCGCCCCGCGCGACGTGCCTGCGCGGGTGAACGCGGCTGGGGACGCCGGCGCAGTGACGTCGCTCTTCACCGGGTGTCAGATGGACGGTGTCGGGCACAGCCTTGGCCGGACGACGTCAGCCGTGGTGGCGGGCGTTCTTGAACTCCCACCTTGGGCGGGTGGGGATCCTCCTATCGCCGCCGCCGCGAGCGGCATTTGAGCATGAGCTGGCATGCACTTACGTCTGTTCGCGGCGGTCGGCTGGCGGAGCGCCGGGTAGGAGGAAACGGCGGCTTTTGGTTTACAGTCTGGGGCATCGCAACTAAAGTAGAAAATAGCTGCAACTTGTTGTCCCTCAATGGCTAACTCACCATTAGTGAGGAATCTTCACGTGGTTACGTGGTCTCCCCGAGCTCTGCGGTGCGCACGCACCGTGCGGCTGACTGTATGTCTGAGTCTTGTGGCCTTTGCATCGTGTCTTGCCGTGCGTCAGGCCTGGGGCCAGGATTCCCCGGCGCCGGCCCCGGCTCCGCAGCAGGAGCCGGCAGCCCCGGCCCCGGCACCCGCGCCCGAACCGGCGCCGCAGCCGGCGCCTGAGCCCAAACCAGAGGCCGCGCCGGCACCCAAGGCGGAGCCGAGCAGTCCGGCGGACGAGGCCCAACCGGCGCCCGCGGCGCCACCTGCGACAGCTCCGGCCGATCAGGCGCCGGTGCCGGCTCCCGGGCCGGTTGCGCTGCCGGCGTTTGACTTTACGCGTCTGGCGCACCCGGCTGTGGCAGACCAGTTGGAGTTGACCGGCGAGCAGCGTGCGGCGGTGGCGCAGTTGATCAACGAGCGGGCGGAGGCGTTGGCGGCGGCGGCGGCCGACAAGCGGGCTGAGGTGCTGGCGGCGGCCGACCAGAAGCTGGCAGCGCTGCTCAACGAGGGGCAGCGCGCCAAACTGGCCACGCTGGCCACGACCCAGAAGCTGCGGTTCAATTTCCGCGCCCAGAAGTGGGAAGACGTGCTCGATTGGTTTGCGCGCCAAGCTGGTCTGGCGCTGGTCATGGACCAGCCGCCGTCGGGCCCCTTCACGTACAGCGACAATCGCGAGTACTCGCCCACCGAGGCGATCGACCTGTTGAACAGTGTGTTGTTGACCAAGGGGTTCACACTGGTCCAGCGCGGTCGCATGCTGATTCTGGTCGATCTTTCGCAGAAGGCTCTGCCGCAGAACCTGATTCCGCGGGTGACGGCGGAAGAGCTGGCGGAGCGCGGCAACTTCGAGATGGTCACGGTCTTCTTCCCGTTAGGGAAGCGGCCGGCCGAAGGGGTGGCCAAGGAGATTGAGCCGCTGATGAGCCAGTACGGCAGCTGTGTGGGGCTGCCGCAGACCGGGCAGCTGATGGTGACCGAGACGGCGGGCAAGTTGAAGGCGATCAGCATCCTGATCGCGTCGATTCCGGAGCCTTCGCCGCCGAGGAAGGAAGAACGCAAGGAGACGCCGCCCCCGCCGCCGCCGGTCCTGGTGGTGTATCCGGTGACGGCCATTGACCCGGCCGCCGCTGTCCAGACACTGACGGTCCTGTTCCCCAACGCGAAGTTCCAGATCGACGACAAAGTGGATCAGATCATGGCGTATGCGCCGCCGGCCGAGCAGCAGGCGATCAAAGCGGCGGTCGACCAGATGCAGGCGAATCGGCCGCCGGACACGCAGCCCCGTCTGGAGATCTACTCGCTGCGCGGCATGCCGCTGGACACGGACTCGGCTGCGGATCTGGTCAAGCAGTTGCAGGCGGTGCTGCCCAAGGCGCAGGCGACGGTCGACATCGCGTCCGAACGCCTGCTGGTATTCGCGGAGCCGAAGGACCAGGAGCAGATCAAGGCGACGATGCAGAAGCTGGGGGGGGATGTCGATGAGGAAGGCAAGCAGGTGGTGGTGTACATGCCCAAGCGGTTCGACCCCGCCGCGCTGGCCACGCTGGTCAAGGAGCTGGCTCCCCGCGCCGACATCTCGTCCGACCCGAAGACGCGCCGCGTGGTGGTCAGCGCCTCGGCGGCGGCGCAGACGATGATCAAGTCGCTGGTGGAACAGCTGGATCAGGAGGCGGCGTTGGAAGACACGCCGACACTGCAGCTCTACGCGCTGGACAAACGTCTCGATGAGACCGTGCTCACGCTGCTGCGCCCCATGGTCCCGGACGCTCAGCTGACGCTCAGCCCGGACGGGCGGCAGGTGACGGCGGTGGCCCGCGTGGTGGATCAGACCGTCGTCAAGAAGCTGCTCGATCAGTGGCAGCAGGTGGCGGCGGCGCGCGAGGAGCCCACGCTGGTGATTTATCCGCTCACCGAGCAGCTCACAGCCACCGATGTGGCGACGCTCAAGACGCTCGTCCCCGGCGCGGAAACCACGCTCTCGAGCGACGGGCGGCAGCTGCGCGTCGTCGCCCGCCCGGCCGACCACGAGCAGGTCCAGACGTTGATCGGGAAGCTGGAGGAGTCGATCAAGGCGGAGGGGAAGCCGGTTCTGGAGTTCTATGCCGTGGAGGGCGTGCCGGCGGCGCAGCTGCAGTCGCTGCTGCAGCCGCTGGTGAAGAAGGCGACCATCACGGTCGATACCGCGCAGGACCGGCTCATCGTGTGGGGGCCGGAGGCCGAGCACGCCGAGTTTGCCGAGGTGATCGACCGGCTCCAGGAGGACCCGCTGGCGGCCACCAAGCCGGTCCTGGAGTTCTATCCGCTGGTCGATGAGGCCATGTCGACCAACGTCACGACTGTGCTGGCGAGCATGGTCCCGACGGCGAAAGTGAGCTGGGATCCGGAGACCCGGCGGTTGATGGTCGTGGCGACGCCCAAAGACCAGCAGAGTGTGCGGGAGACGATTGAGCAGGTGACACAGGGTGCGCCGCTGGCCGAGAAGCAGGTGCTGCGGCTCTACCCGCTGGATGTCGCCCAGCGCACGCGGTTCCAGGCGGTGCAGGCCGATCTGCTGCAGCGGTTTCCCGGCATGCGCGTGATCGAGGATCCGCAGACCGGAGAACTGGCGATCTGGGCGAAGGCGACGCAGCACGAGAAGCTGGCCGAAGCGCTCAATTCGCTCGCCAGCACCAGCGAGACGACGGAGCCCCCGGTGCTGATCTCGTACCCGGTCGAGCGGGGATCTGCTCAGGCGGCCTTCGACATGCTCAAACAGCTCTACCCGACCCTCAAACTGACGCTCGACGCGAAGAACGATCGCGTGCTGGTCTATGCGCCGCTGAGTCTGCACAGCCGCATCAAGCAGGCCCTGGGGCAGGTGGATGTGGAAGCCGCCCCCGGCAAGCAAGAGGAGCTGCGGTCCTACGCCACCGGCAACCTGGATCCGACGCCGCTGGTCGCCGCCCTGCAGAAGCTGCTGCCGGACATGCAGATCACCCCCGATCTGCCGTCCAAGAAGATTATCGCCTTCGGCACGGTCGCCGATCATGAAGTGCTGGTCAAGGCCTTCGACCAGTTGCGGACCGGTGACGCGGCGCAGAGACCGATCGTGGTCGTCTACCCGGTCGAAGGACGCTCGGTCGGGGCGATGTACCAGCTGCGGGACGTGATCACGCAGGTGGTGCCCGAAGCGGTGGTCGGCATTGATGGCCGGGGCGGCGCCATCATCGTCTCCGCCCGGGAGGCGGACCAGCAGCGGGTCAAGGAGGCGATCGAGCAGGTGGTGGCGATGGACCGCCAGGCCGAATCACGGCTGGAAACGTACACGCTCGACAAGATCAAGGCGACCGAAACGCTCCAGGCGCTGCGCATGATCGCCCCCACCGCGCAGATGGCGCCCGGCGCCGTGCCGGAACAGATCGTCGTGTGGGGCACGCCCCAGGACCACGAGCGGGTGAAGGCGGCTCTGGAGAAGCTGGAGGAGGCGGGGGGCCGGGACGCTACGCGCGAACTGCGCGTGCACCCGGTCCGCAAGGCAGCCAGCGCCCAGGCTGTGTCCATGCTGGCCACCACCGTGCCTGAAGCCCAGATTCTGACCGGCCAGGGTACCGATCAGCTGTTGATCTGGGCCAGCCCCAAGGATCACCAGCGCGTGGACGAGTTGATCCAGCAACTGGAGAAGGAACTGCGGCTGGATACGGAGAAGACCATCAAGACCTTTGAGCTCGAGGACGTGGATCCGGCAGAAGCACGCCGCGTGCTGGATGCCGAGATCGGCAATCTGGAATACCTGGCGACGACCGTCCCCCGCCGGCTGGTCGTGCGGATCGAACCGGAGCGGGTCGAACTGGTGGAAAAGGTGCTGGCGGAACTGCAGCAGGCCGTCGAGGTGCCGGAACAGGTCGTGCGCGTGCACCGTTACGACCCGGACGAACTGAATGTCTCGACCGTGCACGGCGCGCTGAGTCCGGACGACATGAAGGACCTGACGATCCAAGTCAATCCGACGACCAACAGTCTGGTGGTGCGCGGGCCGGCCGACCGCCAGGATGAACTGGCGGCGACGTTGAGCCAGCTCGCCCTGCAGCTCCCCGCTCCGGACAAGCTGGTGGCGGAAGTGTATCGCCTGCAGCGGGCCGATGCGACCATGGCCGTCGGTGTGATTCGGCCACTGGTGCCGACAGCTTCTTTGTCCCCCGATGTAACGAACAACTCACTGGCCATCACCGCCACCGCGAAGGACCACGAGAAGATCAAGGAGATCGTCGAGCAGCTCGATTCGACGCAAGGGGGTGAGTTGATCACCGAGACCTACGTGCTCAAGAAGGCCTACCCCGCAGGCATCGTGGCGGCTGCGAAACCGATCGTCCCCCGCGCCATCATGAGTCCGGATCCGTACAGCAAGTCGCTGATCGTCACGGCCACTGCGGAGGACCACAAGAAGATCAAGGCGATTGTGGAGAAGGCCGACGGGCTCGGCGAAGGGGAACTCACCACCAAGGCCTATCCGCTCGAGTGGGTCAGCCCCTACTCGATCATGTCGGCCCTTACACCGATTGTCCCCAACGCCACCCTCAGCCCCGATCCATCGAGCAAGTCGCTGATCGTCACCGCCAACGCGAATGACCACCAGCGCATCGAAACGGTCATCAAGCAGGCGGATCAGCGCGGTGGCGGCGAATGGACCACGAAAGCCTATGCGGTCAAATGGGCCAATGTCAGCACGATCTCGTCGGCGCTGATCAGCGTGGTACCGGACGCCAAAGTCAGCAGCGACCCGACCAACAAGATGCTGATTGTGACCGCGTCGGAAAAGGACCACACCAAGATCCAGACGGTGCTCGACGAGGCGGATAAGCGGGGGGGCGGAGGCGAGCTGATCACGAAGGCCTACCCCCTGCGGACGGCCT
>DAISIS010000017.1:0-3261 GCA_036821925.1 Pirellulaceae bacterium | reverse complement strand
CGGACGCGAAGGTCAGCAGCGACCCGACCAACAAGATGCTCATCGTCACCGCCTCGGAAGATGACCACAATCGCATCCAGGCGGTGCTCAGCGAAGCGGACAAGCGGGGGGGCACCGGAGATCTTGTGACCCGGGCCTACACCCTGCAGACAGCCAATCCGTCGACCATCATGACGGCGCTGACCCCCGTCGTCCCCAACGCGACGATCAGTGTGGATGCGGCCAATCAGATGCTGGTTGCCACCGCGTCCGAGGAGGACCATGCGCAGATCAAGGCGATCGTGGACGAAGCCGACCGGCGCAACGAAGGGGAGATCACGACCGAGGTCTACCCGCTCAAATGGGCCAACCCGTACACCTTGAGCATGTCGATCAAGCCGATCGCGCCGACGGCGGTGATCAGTCCCGACATGTCCAACAAGACGCTGATCGTCTCCGCGACCGCCAAGGACCACGCCCGCATCAAGCCGGTCATTGAACAGGCGGACACGCGCGGCGGCGGGGAACTCCTCACCAAGGCCTACACGCTGCGCACCGCGAACCCCAACACCATCCTGGCCGCGCTCCAGCCGGCCGTGCCCGATGCGAAGATCAGCAGCGATGTGGCGAACCAGATGCTGATTGTCACCGCTTCGGCCGACGACCACAAACGCATTGAGTCGATCGTGGACGAAGCGGATCGGCGCAAAGACGGGGAGCTCGTGACGCAGGTGTACCGCTTGAAATGGGCCAACCCCTATCCCCTGTCGACGTCGATCAAGCCGATCGCTCCCCAGGCCATCGTCAGTCCTGATGTGTCCAACCGGACGCTCATCGTGACCGCCAGCCTGCAGGACCACGCGCGCGTGAAACAGATTGTGGAGCAGGCCGACCGCCGCGGTGAAGGCGAGCTGACCACCAAGGTGTACCCGTTCAAGCTGGCCAATCCGGCCACGATCGCCAACGCCCTCACGACGCTCATGCCGACTGCCACGCTCAGCAGTGACAACAACACGAACACGCTGATCGTGACGGCCACCGACGCGGATCACAAGATGATTGAGCCGCTGGTGGCGGAGCTGGATGTGGCCGATCCCAAGTCCGCCGTCCTGAAGCCGTACCGGGTGGAGAGCGCTGACCCGCAGCACGTCTATCGCGCCCTGAACGAGCTGTTCCGTTCGAGCCGCAATGTCAACGTGGGGTATCAGCAGGAGACGGGCACGATCCTGGTCTTCGCGCCGCCCGCGGAACAGGATGAGGTGGCACGCGCCATCCAGGATATCGACCAGATGACGGCGGGACGCCCCAAAGCCACACTGGAAGTCTATCCTCTCGAAGGACTCGACGGCGATGCGGCCGTCGAGTCCCTCCGCTCCCTGCTGGTCGACGAGACGCCGAAGGTGGAGTTGCAGGTGGACCTGACGAACAACCAGATCCTGGCCATCGCCGAACCCCGGCAGCACGCCATGCTGCGCAGCGCCCTGTCGCAATTGGTGCCGGAACAACGCGAAATGGAGGTGTTTTCGCTCCAACGCATCGATCCCTACACCGCCCAGTCGGCGATCACCACGCTGTTTATGGATCTGCCTCTGGCCGCCACACCGTCGGTCGACTCCGATCCGAACACCCAGCAGTTGATGGTGCGCGCTACACGGTCTCAACTAACCCGCATTCGTGAACTGCTGGATAAACTGGGCGAAGGTCCGACGCGGCCTCGCGACGGCCAGTCGGGAGCCCCGCTGCGCATTCTGCCGCTGAGCGGCGATGTGGAAGGTACGTTGCGACAGCTGGAACGCATCTGGCCGCAGGTCAGCGGCAATCCCCTGCAGGTCATCGCGCCTCCGCAACGTCGACGCAGCACAGACACGCCGCGCAGCAGGACAATGCTCGTGCCACAAAACCTGCCGCTCCTGATGCCGCAGCAGGAAGAGCCAGCCGCGCCGCGCGACGAATCACGCGAGGAATCACGTGACGAACCGCGTGACGAATCACGTGATGAATCACGTGAGGAACCGCGCGAAGAATCACGTGATGAATCACGTGATGAGCCGCGTGATGCACGGCCGGCTGAGCAGCCCGGTGAGCCGACTCCTGAGACAGAGGAGTTGCCGGAGGCGGACGCGCCGGAGGATGGGGAAGAGCAAGGAGCGACTGGCACGAAGGGAGCCGCCCAGGGCAAGTCGGCCGCGACACGGCGGATCCCGGCCTTGCTGGTCAGTGTGCAGCGGCCCGCCGAACCAGATGCCGCCGAACCGGACGCCGCCGAACCAGACGTGCAGGAGCCGGCACCACCGGCACTACCTGGGCCGGCCGGCGGCGGAGAGGGGGAACCGGCGGTGCCAGCGGCCGCAGCGGCCGCGGACGAGCGTGTGCCGCAGGACGCGCTGGAGGAGACGCCCCAAGACGCGGCCCACGATGAGGCTAACGAGGCGTCCCAGCCGGAGCGGCCGCCGATCGTCGTGGTGGTGGGTGAAGGACGCATCACAGTGACCTCGCGCGACGCCGAGGCGCTCGATCAGTTCGAGAATCTGCTCAAGACCCTGCAGCGCGGCCGGCGCGTGCGGATCGAAGCCGGCAACTACTCGATGTTCCTGCTACAGAATGCCGACGCGCGGCAGTTGTCGGAAGTGATCAACGAGTTGTTCCAGCGCGGGCAGCGCGGAGGGGGCGGGGACGGCTCCTACCGCTCGTACTTTCGCCGCAGCAGCCGGCTGACGGTGGTGGCCGACGAACGCATGAACGCCCTGTTGGTGTACGGCAGCATTGCGGACCGGGATGCGATCGAGCAGATGCTCGATGTGCTGGACGGGATGGACATCCCCGACTCGCTCAACACGCCCCGTCCGCGGATGATTCCGGTGAAGAACCTGCCCGCCCGGACGATCCTGTCGACGCTGGAAACGGTCTACAAAACCCAGTTGACCGCGCGGGCCGGAGTGCGCCCCATGACGATCCCCCAGGGGCTCTCGTTCGAGATGACCTCGATGCTCCAGTTGCTTAACGCGGCGGCGGAAGCCCCCCTGCTGACGCTCGACATCGACGAAACCACGAACTCAATCGTGATGCGGGCCCCCCGCCCTCTTGGCGAAGAAATCGAGGAGTTCGTTGAGGAGTTGGACATACAGGCAAAAGAGTCGGGCACACGCAACATTAGCCTCGTGCCGCTCAAGAGCATGAACTCGGAACAACTGCAGGATGCGCTCCGCCTGCTCATGCCTGGCGGACGCATGCGGGGCCGCGGCCGGTAGTGGTCTCGGCGGGGAATTCAGCAAAACACGGTCG
>DAISIS010000016.1:0-23602 GCA_036821925.1 Pirellulaceae bacterium | reverse complement strand
CTGCAGGAAGCCATTGCGGAACTGGAAGCAGTGCTGCGGCAGCTGCGCGAAGAGGAAATGGAACGCGTCCTGGCGCTGCTCGAAGGCCGCTTCCGCCAGATGCTGGAAGAAGAGCTCAAGATCTACGAAGCGACGCAGCGACTGGATCAGTTGCCGGAGGATCAGCGCGGCCGGGCCCTGGATATCCGCGCCGGCAAGCTCGCCTTCGATCAACGCATAGTCGCCCGCCGGGCAGACAGCTGTCTGACCCTGCTGCGCGAAGAGGGTTCGTCCGTCGCCTTCCCGGAGGTTGTTGAGCAGATCCGCGACGACATGGAGACGGTCAGCAACCGGCTGGCGGAGACCAAGGTCGGCACGGTCACCCAGGACATGCAGCAGGAGATCATTACGAGTCTGGAGGAGATGATCGCCGCCTTCCAGCAGGCCCAGCAGCAACTGGATGAACCGCGTCCGCCGCAGCCCAGCCAGGCCGGCGAGCCGGGCACGCGCCCGCTGGTCGATATGCTGGCCGAATTGAAGATGATCCGTGCCCTGCAGATGCGTGTGAACCAGCGCACCGAGCGCTATGCGGCGCTGCTGGATAACGCCGACGACCCGGTCGGGCAGGCCGTGACCGACGACCTGCGTCAGGCGCTGGGGGCGCTGAGCGCCCGGCAGGCAAGCATCCAGCAGATCACGCGCGATATCGTATTGGGAAAGAACAGATAGCCGGGGCAAGACCAAACCGAGCGTCCGGTGCGATCCGGTGCGCTGCACAATCGGAAGTACGCGTTATGATAGGCGAGCTGTCGCATAACTGGTGGCCGATCCTGCGCGGGATCGCGGGCGCGTGCGTCGGGGGCGCGGCCCGGCGGGGCCTTCCCGCTGCGGCGCGTCTGCCGAGCCGCTTCGCAACGGCGGTGCGGCCGCTGATGTGGCTGGCGCTGGCGATCGCCATATCGCTCCCCCAGGGTCCGGTGTGGGGTGACGAAGAGCTGAAGCAGAAGGCGAGTTGGACGCTGCCCGACGCCGCGCAGGTCCTGGCGCAGCTGGACACCTTCCTGCAGACCCGACCACTCGACGAGCCCACGCGGACACAGGTCGCCGCCATCCGGTCCAACCTGGCCACTGCGACCGGCTCACCCGCAGGCTGGCTCGACCCAATCGCCGCGACGTTGGCCCTGGTGGACGAGCGGGCCCGGCAGCTGGTCGACTTCTGCCGGACAGCGCCGGACGGCGGCGCGCTGCCGGATTTTCCGGTTCTGTCGGACGAGCAGCAGCCGGCGTTTCTGCGCCACAACCTGCGGCTGTACTACGCCCGGTGGCTTGCACAGCACCACTTCTACGACGAAACCATCGCCCAGCTGCAGGGGCTGACGACCGCCGACGTCGTCGATCCCGCCGCGCTGCTGTTCTACCAGAGCATCGCCTACCACCGCATACCCGACAAACAGCAGTGCCTGCCGCTGGTGGCCCGACTGCTCGAGCAACAGGAACACCTTCCACGCCGCTACGTGACGGTCGCGCAACTGGTTCAGGCCGATATCGAACCGCTGGAGACCGACTCGCTGGACGAGGTGTCCCGTCTGATGGACGAAGTGCGCCGCCGCCTCGCACTGGAGCGCGCGGGCACCCGGGTGCGGCAGCAGGAACAGGACGTCATTGCGAAGCTGGACAAGCTGATCAAGCAGATCGAAGAGCAGCAACAACAGCAGCAGCAGGCGGCCGCGGCCCAGAACCTGCAGCCCGGCGATCCGGCGCAGGACAGCATGCCGCTCGGCGGCAAGGGGCCGGGGAACGTCGACCCGCGGCAGATCGGCAGCAAGTCCGGGTGGGGCAATCTGCCACCGGCCGAACGCCAGGAAGCGCTGCAGCAGATCGGCAAGGACCTGCCGGCGCACTATCGGGAAGTGATCGAGGAGTACTTTCGCAGACTCGCCCGGGAGGGAAGTGGCCCATAGGGCTGCTGGGATCAGCAACATGACGAGCATGACGTGGATGACAATCCTGTTGTGGCTGCAAGGCACGCCGACCGTGGACGTGTCGCTGGAAGCGTTGAGCGGCCCCACGCGGACCGGCGTGCTGGTGGCGCTCGACGATCAGCACGTGGTCGTGGACGTGGACTCCACGCGCGAGACGCTCGACCTGCGCGATCTGCTGGCGCTGACCATCACCCATGCCCCACGCACTGAACCGGCATCGGCCAGCGTCTGGATCGAACTGATCGACGGCTCGCGGCTGGAGGCCACCAGCTACACCGTGACCAATCGCGTGGCGGCGATTCGCATCGGGGACCGGACCGTCCCGGTGGAGACCCACAACATCCTGAGCGTGCGGTTTCATCCCCCCTCGCCCGAGCTGGACCGCCAGTGGCAGGAGATCCTCCGCGGCCGGGCCAGCGGCGACGTCGTCGTGCTGCGGCGCAGCAAGACCTCCCTGGACCAGCTCGAAGGGGTCTTTCACGACGTGACGGAGGAGGTGGTGGACTTTGAATTTGACGAACAGCGGATCGCAGTGAAGCGCGAAAAGCTCGAAGGAATCGTCTACTTCCATGCCACGCCGCGCGAACTGCCCAGCACCATATGCCGAGTGCAGGAGACCAACGGGAGCGTCTGGCGGGCCAGATCGCTGGAGCTGGCTGACGCGCTGTTGCGGGTGACCACGACAAGCGGCACACGCTGCGACATCCCCCTGCCCCAGCTGCTGCGCTGCGATTTCTCCGCCGGCAACGTCACGTATCTCAGCGACCTGGAGTACGAACTGGCAGAGTGCCTGCCGTTCATCGGTACCCGTCTGCCCGACAAACGCATCTTGCAGCTCTACGCGCCGCGCACCGACGCGAGTTTTGAAGGGAGCGGGCTGTGGTTGGGAGCAGGGAACGATATCCGGCAGTACGAAAAGGGGCTGTCGATCCACAGCCGCTCCGTGCTGGTGTACCGCCTGCAGGATGCGTATCGCAAGCTGACAGCGGACGTCGGGATCGACAGCCGCGTGCAGGGGCGTGGCAATGTCGTGCTGGTCATCAAAGGGGACGACAAGGAACTCCTGCGCCGATCGGTTGCAGGCACAGACCCGCCGCTGGCCCTGGATCTGAACATCGAGGGGGTCCGCCGCCTGGAAATCCTGGTCGATTTCGGCGAGACCCTGGATGTGGCCGACCACCTGAACCTCTGTAATGCCAGGATCATCAAATGAATGCCCTCCCACTGCCGCCGGGTCTCGCCGGGCTCGCCGTCAGCCTGACACTGTCCTGCCTGGCGCTCCACGGCCTGGCTCAGGAGCTGCCGGCACCCGTGCAGCAGGCCCAGCAGGCTCGTATCGACACGATGGCGCGCGCCGTGCGGACCGCTGTTGCCGTGTTCGAGTCGGGCGGCAACGGCGGCGGGTCGGGCGTGGTGATCACCCCGGACGGATATGCGCTGTCGAACTTCCATGTGGTCAAGCCCGCTGGAACCTACATGCGGTGCGGCATGGCCGACGGCACCCTCTACGATGCGGTCCTGGTGGGTATCGATCCGACAGGGGATGTGGCGCTGATCAAGTTGCTGGGGCGCGACGATTTTCCCGTGGCGGAGATGGGCGACAGTGACCAGGTGCGTGTGGGGGACTGGTGCTTTGCGGTCGGCAACCCGTTCCTGCTGGCAACCGATTTCCAGCCGTCGGTCTCGTATGGCATCGTCTCGGGCGTCCACCGGTATCAGCCGCCGGCGGGCACCCTGCTGGAGTACACCGACTGCCTGCAGACCGACGCGGCCATCAATCCCGGCAACTCCGGCGGCCCGCTGTTCGATGCGGGCGGTCGACTGATCGGCATCAACGGCCGCTGTTCCTTCGAGAAACGGGGCCGGGTGAATGTGGGCGTGGGCTATGCCATTTCCATCAACCAGGTCAAACAGTTTCTCGGTCACCTGCGCAGCGGGCGCATCGTGGACCACGCGACGCTGGGCGCCACGGTGGCCACGGACGAACGCGGTCGGGTGATTGTGACGGACATCCTGGACACCTCAGACGCCTACCGGCGCGGGTTGCGGTACGGAGACCAGTTGTTGTCCTTTGGCGGTCGGGCGGTCACGACGGTCAACAGTTTCAAGAACACGCTGGGGATCTTCCCCCGCGGCTGGCGTGTGCCAGTGACGTTCCGCCGCGACACCGAGGTCCACAACGTGTACGTGCGGCTGGCCGGCGTGCACGCCTGGGAGGAACTGCTGGCGCAGGTGGAGCAGGTGGAGCAGACGCCTGCCACGCCCCCCGCGCCGCCGCCTCGCCCGCGTCCGGCTGACGCCCCTCCCGACGGCGACAGCGATCCGAGCGACCCGCCACCGGCGCCGGAGCTGCCCGGGCCGCTGCCGTTTGGCGCGCCGGGCCGGAGCGAGCCGCCGCCGGCAGAGGCGGCCCAGCTGATCGAGGCGCGGCCGGGATACGCGAACTACTACTTCAATACGCTCAACCGGGACCGCGTCTGGACGGCGTGCCGGCAGCAGGGGGATTTCCAGGCGTTGACCGGCACCTGGATCCTGGCCGGGCAATTCAGCGGCGCCGCGCCGTTCGAGATTCAGCTGGGCAGCGACGTGCTGGCTGGTCAGTTCCCTGCCAGCCGCGACCGGGTGGATCCGCGCATTGATCTCGACCAGCAGCTGCTGCCGCACGGCAGCGGCGGGCTGCTCCCCGCCCTGCACCTGTGGCGCCGCCTGCTGCAGCTCGGCCCGCAGGATTTCGGGGAGACGTACTACCTGGGCACCGTCCCGCTGCCAGGTCGCGACGGACTGTTCGATGTGCTGGTCGGCACCCACAACGTCGTCGAGACCCACTTCATGTTCGACCCGCAGACGGGCCGCCTCGCGGCACTCGAGATGTATCCGGCGGCCAACACGGACCCGTGCGAAATCTACTTTGACGACTACCGGCCGGTCGAAGAGCGCTGGCTGCCGCATCGCATGACCGTGCAGGCCGGCGACACGGTGTATGCCGCGCTGGTGATCGAACGTTACGAACTGGCCCCCTGACTCGAGGCGAAACGGTGTTGATCAAGCGACCGCAACCATTCCCACGCGTGCACGCACTGGTGGCCTGCGCCCTGCTGGCAGCTGCCGGGTGGGCCCGTCCCGCCACGGCCCAGTCCCCCTCGCTCGCGGACGTGATCGAGACCATCCAGCCGAAGATCGTCAAGATCTACGGGTCCGGTGGGTTGCAGGGTCTGGAAGCCTACCAGAGCGGCGTGCTTATCTCGGCCGACGGCCACGTGTTGACCGCGTGGAGTTACGTGCTGGACGCGGAGGAATACATCACGGCGGTCCTGGACGACGGCGCGCGCTACGGCGCCACGCTGGTCAATCACGACCCGCGACTCGACATCGCCATCCTGAAGATCGAGGCGACGAATCTGCCCTGTTTCAACCTGGACGAAGCGGTGCCCCTGCAGCCCGGCGATCGCGTGCTGGCATTGAGCAATCTGTTCGGCATTGCGGTGGGGGATGAGGCGGCCAGCGTGCTGCACGGCACCGTCGCGGCGGTGAGCCCGCTGGCGGCGCGGCGCGGCGCGTTCGCGTCGCTCTATCGCGGACCCGTGTACGTGCTCGACGCGCCGACCAATAATCCCGGAGCGGCCGGGGGCGCGGTGACCGATCGGCAGGGTCGCCTGGCCGGCCTGATCGGCAAAGAACTCCGCCACGCGTTGGATAATACCTGGCTGAACTTCGCCATCCCGATCGCCGAACTGCGGAGTTCGATCGAGGCCATGCGGGCAGGTCGCCAGCCGCCGCGGCGCGCGGACGAGACGGCCAAGAAACCGGCCACGGCTCATACTCCCGCCGCGCTGGGCCTGGTGCTGGTGCCGGACGTGCTGCCCAAAACACCGCCGTTTGTCGATCAACTGCTGGCAGACTCCCCCGCACAGTCCGCCGGCCTGCAGCCGGACGACCTGATCCTGTTCGTCAACGATCGCATGGTGTCGTCGTGCAAGGAGTTGGCGGAGGAACTCTCGTTCATCGACCACATTGACGCAGTCCGCCTGACGGTGCAGCGCGGTTCGGAACTGATTGATGTGGAGCTCAAACCGCGCTGATGCCTCGTGACAACCGGACAGTACAGATGCCCGCAGCCGCGCCCGTACGGCACATGAGTGGCGAGCCACTGGCAGTCGCAACACCCGTGACACAAGGTCCTTTCCCAGAGGGGGGGCAACGAGTCGTGAAGTCCATATTCGTCCATCGCTGGTTCCCGGCGATCATGGTTGGCCTGGTGAGCGTGTGGGGGGCGCGGGGTGGGGCGCAGGAAGATCTCACCGCCCTGGAGGAGCGCGCGATGCGGGCAGCGGTCGAGCGGGTGGCTCCCTGCGTGGTACGCATCGAGACGCTGGGAGGACTCGAGCAGCTGGACGGGCAGCTGCTGGGCGCGGGACCGACAACCGGGTTGATCGTCGCCTCCGACGGCTACATTCTCTCCAGCGCATTCGCCTTCGCGGGCCAGCCGACGTCGATTCTGGTGCAGCTCCCCACGGGCCAGCGGGTGGCGGCCACGATCGTGGCCCGGGACGAGAGCCGCATGCTCGTGCTGCTCAAGGCGGCCTCCGCGGCGCCGTTGCCCGTGCCCAGGTGGGTGCCGCGCGAGGAGCTGGCGGTGGGCCAGTGGACGATCGCGGTCGGCCGTTCCGTCCCGGCGGCGGCGCCCCACGTGTCGGTGGGGATCCTCAGCGCCATCAATCGCGTGTGGGGCAAAGCCGTCCAGACGGACGCCAAGGTCTCACCGAGCAACTACGGGGGCCCGCTGATTGACATTCAGGGCCGCGTGATCGGGGTCCTGGTCCCCTTGTCTCCGCAGCAGGAAGGCGAGTTTGCAGGCGCGGAATGGTACGACTCTGGAATCGGGTTCGCCGTCCCGCTGGCCGATCTCTGGCCCCATCTTGACGCGATGAAGCAGGGGCAGGATCTGCGGCCCGGGCTGCTGGGCGTATCGCTCAAGGGAACCGACATCTACGCGCAGGCAGCCACCATCGCCGCCTGCGCCGCCAAGTCGCCGGCGCGGAGCGCCGGCCTGCTGCCGGGCGACACGATCGTCGCGATCGATGGCGTGCCCATCCGGCGCCAGAGCGAACTGCGGCACGCGCTCGGACCGCGTGTGGCGGGTGACACGGTCCACGTGGCGCTCACGCGGGGCAACGAGGCGCAGCGCCTCGAGGTCGACGTTACGCTGGTGGCGGAGATCGCACCGTACGTGCGTCCCCACCTGGGTGTGCTCCCCGTGCGCGTGCCGACCGACCCGGCGCATCCGGCCGGCGGGCCGGCGGGGATCGTAGTGCGGCATGTCTTTCCCGGCAGCCCGGCAGCGGCGGCGGGGCTGCAGCCGGGCGACCGCATCGTCGCCCTGGGCGACCAGACCGTCGCCACGGCCGCCGCGCTGCGCGAACAGGTGATCACCTACGACCCGGGCCAGCAGGTGCAGGTGACGTTTCAGCGGGGGGACCAGACGCCGACTGTCCAACTCACCCTGGCCCCGCAGGACGCGTCCGTTCCGGACGCACTGCCCGCAGCGCACGGGGCGTGGGAGCAGCCTGCTGCGGCCCGGCCGGCCACGGGCAGCGTGGAGATCAAGATCCCCGAAGTCGCCAACAAGTGCCTGGCGCTGGTGCCGGACAACTACAACCCGTTGCACCCGTACGCGCTGGTGGTGTGGCTGCACCCGCCCGGCAAATTCGCTCCGGAAGAGCTGATCAACCGCTGGAAGCAACTGTGCGCGGATTACGACCTGATCGTGTTAGCACCCCAATCGGCGGACGAGCAGCGGTGGCTCGCCACGGAAATCGAATTCGTGCGGAAAGCCATCGACGAGGCCATGCGCCGGTATGCGATCGATCCGACACGCGTGGTGGTGCACGGCTACCAGGCGGGTGGGGCGATGGCGTGCTACGTCGCATTCCTGCACCGCGACATCGTGCGTGGCCTCGTGCCGGTCGCCGCGCCGCTGCCCCTGCGACTCGGCAAACCGGCCACCGACCCGGTTCAACCGTTGGCGGTGTATAGTGTATCTTCAGAGAAGTCGGAAGTCGCCGGCCGTATCGGTGCCGGGGAAAAGCTGCTCGCGGAGCAGGCCTTCCCGGTCCTCACCCGAGTGCTGGCCGGTGACGAACGGTATTTGAACGAACAGGAACTCCTGGAACTCGTTCGCTGGATCGACGCCTTGGACCGGATCTGACATGCGACGACACGCCCTGCTGGCGCTGGCAGTACTGCTGCTGATCGTGTTCCTTTACGGCTGGCTGATCACCGGCCTGGGGCACGGGGATGCGGCCGTATTCTACACTACCTGCCAGCGCATCGGGCTGGTGTTGGGCGCCATGTGGCTGGCCTATCCCCAACTTGTGACCTTCGCCTCCCGCACCTCGTCTCGCTTCGTGCTGCTGATGGTCGGCATCGGCCTGATCATCCTCGTCCGCCCCCGCACCGCAATCATCCTGGGACCCGTCATGTTGCTCCTCGCCGCTCTGCAGTTCGCTGGCTGGCTGATGGCCGGAGCAGGCGGGAAGCAGTAGAGGACCTCCGGGGCGGCCGGCCGGGGATGCCAGTCACCTCGGCGCACGGTGCTCCAGCAGCCAGCGGCCGACTGACCCGAGCGGGGCGCTGGTTGCGCGTCACGTACCCGGGCCGCTGCGCCCCCCCGTTTGAATTTTCGAGGGCAACATGGTCTAATCAGCGGGCTGTTGGGGCGCGCCGATCCGTGAACGATCCGATCAGGAGATACGTGTTGTGGAAAAGTGGCCGATTGGTGTATTCACCAGTGTTGATGCCGGGCTCGGTGTGAAACTGGAAGTGGCTCACGAACTGGGTGTGCCGACCATCCATCTGCATGCCCCCGCCGCGCGGACACGCACCGCTGAGAATGCCGACGAGTTCCTCGCCCGTCTCGAAGAGTTGCAGATCCGCGTGACCGCCGTCTTCGGCGGTTTCGAGGGTGAGAGCTACGCGGACATCCCGACCGTCTCCCAGACGGTTGGCCTGGTGCCGTTGGCAACGCGTGCCGCGCGGACCCAGGAGATGCTGGAGATCGCCGACTTCGCCAAGCTGCTCAATTGCCGCGTCGTGGCCCTCCACCTGGGCTTCATCACGCACGATCGCCAGTCGCGGGATTACGCGGATATCGTGGCGGTGACCCGCCAGGTGTGCGAGCATTGTCAGCAGAACGGGCAGGATCTGCATCTGGAGACGGGGCAGGAGTCAGCCGATGGACTGCTCCAGTTCATCCACGACGTCGGCCGCAGGAACCTGTTCGTCAACTTCGACCCGGCCAACATGATTCTCTACGGCACGGGCGAGCCCTTGGAAGCGCTTCAGCAGATCGGCAAGTACGTGCACAGCGTGCACTGCAAAGATGCCACCTGGGCGCAGCGGCCCGGTGAGGAATGGGGGGCGGAGGTGCCGCTCGGCCGCGGTGCGGTGGGCATGGAACACTACCTCCGCACGCTGGCCGACATCGGCTACGACGGGCCGCTGACGATTGAGCGTGAGATCCCCCAGGACCCGGTCCGGCAGAAGGCTGAGATCTCGCACGCCATCAACCTGCTCGAACAGCTGAAGGCAAGGATCTGGTCGTGATCTCCGCCGGGCGATGTGCGTGCCCGGCGAGGCGGGTCCGTCGCTGCAGACCCAGCCTGTAACAGCACGGGGCGGATCGGGAGATCCGCCCCGTGAGCAAGGTTGTCTCTCGTAGGCCACCGGCTCAGCCGGTCGTCTTCGTCAGCCGGCTGTACTCGTCCGCCACGACACTGCCGTCGGGCGTGGTGTCGTCGTGGAGGTCGTACCAGGCATCCTGGAACTGGACGAAACCGCCGGTGGTCGCACCGGCCTGGCGCAGCGCCACGTTCGTAGCCAGCGCGATGACCGCGTCACTCAAGGCGACCTCCGGATGGCACCGCGGTCGATTCTCGGGGGCCTTGTTGCGGATGCACCAGGCCCAGTGCTCGATCTCTTCCGTGTAGCCGCGGCTGACCGGCCCGGACGACGAGGCAGCCTGGGAGACGGCGGCCGCCGCACCGCTGGCCTGCGTGTCCATCGTCGGTCCCCCCTTGGCGCTGCTGTTGACCGCCACAGACGACGATGTGTCGGAACCGGCGTAGAGCATGACCTCCTGCTCTCGCGCAATGACCATGGTGCCTTTCGTGCCCATCACCACTTCGCCGTAGCCCCCGAAGCCGTTCCCGTTGATGGACGAGTAGGTCACAACCACTTTCTTGTTGGGGTCCTGGTCGTAACCCGGGATCCCCTTCTCGGGATCCGGCAGCAGGTTGACCGGATCCTTGTAGCCCACCGGGAACTCCGCCTCGTACTCGGGCCCCGGGAATTCGTACATGCAGTACACGTGGTCTTCCGCCTCCCGGTCCGACGGGAAAATGTACCGGCCACCGACCGCATGCACGCTCAGCGGGTGGGCCTTCTTGCCGTCTTTGCGCAAAGCGCTCACGAAAATCCCCGCCGCATCCAGCTGGTGGCTGCCCAGTTCCGCCATCAGGCCGCCCCCCGTACGGGCCCACAGCCGCCAGCGGCACAGTTCGGCCATCGCAGAGATCTGGGTGCCGTCACTGAGAGCGAAATCCCGGTAGTCGAAGTCCTTCGGGTTGACGTTGCGGTCGCTGTCCCACGCTTCCCACTGAGCCACCTGGTGCTCGAGCAGTTCCACGCGGACCGGATCGCGTTCCTTCGCCAACTGAGCCTTGAGATCCTTAAGCCGCTTGCCGATTTCGTCGCGGACATCTTTCTCCGACTTGTTGACGGGGATCTCGCCGCCCGGGAGCGGCTGGGCCCAGCTGTCGCCGCCCGGCAGATTGCCGCGATGCCACTGTGCCTGGATGCCGTGCAGTTGGCCCAGGACACCCCAGCGGATCAGGTTCACTGCGTTGTCATACAGCACGCTGTAATGCCGCTGATGGCCGATCGCCAGGTAGAGCCCCTTCTCCTCCGCAACGCGGCCCATCACCTTGCACTGGGCCACATTGTGCGCCATGAGTTTTTCGCTGAGCACGTGTTTGCCCGCCAGCATGGCCTCCACCGCGACCTGGGCGTGCAGGTGGAGGGGCAGGGCGGTAATGACCGCTTCGACTTGCGGGTCGTTCAACAGATCGTGGTAGTCCTGCGAGTAGACCTTCACGTGCGATTCGGCTTCCTGCCGCGTCTTCCAGCCGTACTTGGCCATCAGGCCGGGACGTGCCGTCAGCGACGCGGGGCTGGCCCAGTCGCCGTGAAAGGCCCGGTGCACGTTGTAGGGGCGGATGTCTGCAATGGCTACCACCTGGACATACTCGGGATTGAGCGCCCCGATCAGGACGCTCCCTTCGTCGCCCGTGCCGATCACGCCCACACGCACCGGGTCGGTGACTTTGCCGTAGCCGAAGTACATCGCACCGAGCCCGGCGCCGGACACAGCACCGGCCGCGACGACTCCCTTGAGGAAATCGCGGCGTGATACCCCCCGCGCGTCGGTGTAGTCGGACTTGTCCATCGCCCCGAGGGCTTCGTGATAGTTCCCTTGTCCGACTTTCTTTTCTTCTGGCGTCAGGTTCATGTGTTGTTTTCCTGCTTGGATTGCCTGAATTGCGACCAATAGCCGTAAAGGACATAATCCAGTCCGGCAAACTGCCCGGCGGCCACCGCCGCCAGCACGAGCATGCCCAGCATCTCGATCGTTTGATAGTAAACGGGCAGCGCACCCGGGGCTCCGGGCCACTGGGTCAGAATAATGGAGAACAGGAAGCCGGCTCCTGCCAGGGCCGCGAGACGCGTGAACAGCCCGACAATCAGCAGTGCGCCGACCACGGTATCAAACCAGGGGACAAACCGGTCGATGAAGTTCGTGTTGAGCAGGCCGGGCTGCGGCTTGCCGATGGTCAACCGCCCGCGCTGCTGTTGGTCCGATGTCGCAATGGCGTTGAGCGCGTCATCGTAGCCGGTCCACAGCTTGGCCACCTGGGCCAGCCACGGGGCGCTGTCGGACACCAGTTCCGCTTCAATCTGCTCGGCCTGCCCACGCAGCGAAGCCACCTGCCGCTTCGCCACGTCCGCCCGATTCGCCGCCTGCCGCTCTAGTCCCTGGAAGTACTTGAGGAGGTCGTCCTTGTGCTCCTGGAAGTACCAGTCCAGCTGCCCTTCCCACTGCGTCTGGCAGTCGGTCGCGCGCTTCTGCTGCTGCTCGTCAAAACCGTAGTGGTCTGCGACCCGCACACGATACTGGTCCCAGAGGGACCGCGTCTGGTCCAGGTTGAACGTCGGCCAGCCGCCCGGCGTCTGGTCGTAGTTCAGCCGGATCTTGCCGTCGACGTCCCACACGAGCAACTCGAACCACGGGTGCAACGGACCTTTCGAACCGGTGAAGAAATGCGCCGCCGTCCAGGACGGGTCCTGGATCTTATCCGTGCCCTCGCGGAAGAAATGCCAGCCGATGCCCAACCGCAGGGCGACCAGCGTGATCACAGCGAGCGTTCCCAAGCGATATGGTGAAGTAGCCAGGGGAAAGTCTCCTACAAGAGTCGCACACCGAAAGGGTGTGTCGAAAAAGGCGGGACAAATGCTGCGTGAGCGCCACCCGGCCGACAGCATGCGACCGCCTCGTATTCCCGCACGGCCACCGGCCCGGCTGCTCTGTACATTATGGCGTGCGTTCGTCGGTCCGCCAACGGGGCCCCGTCCCGGTTTTCGCCCGCACACCTCGCGACACTCCGCAAGCGGGGCGGACGGTCGGCGACAGCGGCGGGGGTTCGCGGCGGCCGCTCCGGTGCGGCCGGCGCCGGACACCGCCGGGCGGGGCCTTCCGCTGCGTCCCGGAAACCCTCAATAATCAACAGTCAAGAGACGAGCGTTCTGGTTCTGACCGGCCTGGCCAGTGGATAGGAATGGAGACGCATGCGCATAGTACTCGGGTACCCCGTGGAGGATCGGCACATCCGGCAGGTGCAGGCGATCGCGCCGGACGCCCAGATTGTGGCGGCCGCACAATCGGAGATACCGGAAGCGGTGCTCGACGCGGATATCTTCTGCGGCCACGCCAAGGAACGCCCGGTCCCCTGGGATCAGGTTGTGGCGCGTGGGCGGCTCCAGTGGATCCAGTCGTCCGCTGCCGGCATGGACCACTGCCTGACCCCGGAGGTCGTCGGGTCGTCGATCGTGGTGACCAGCGCCTCGGGGCTGTTTGCGGACCAGGTGGCGGAGCAGACGCTGGCCCTGCTTCTCGGTCTGCTCCGGGGCCTGCCGGTGTTCTTCCGCGCGGCGGCGCGGAAGGAGTTCATCCGCCGGCCCACCGCCGACCTGCACGGCACGACGGTGGGCATCGCCGGATTCGGCGGCAACGGCCGCCGCCTGGCCGAGCTGCTGACCCATTTCCGCACGCGCATCTGGGCCACCGATTACTTCCCGGTCGAGCGGCCGGAGTACGTCGAGCGATTGCTGCCGCCGGAGCAGCTTCCGGAGCTGCTGGCGGCCTGCGACATTCTGATCCTGTGCGTCCCGTTGACGGACCAGACGCGTGGCATGATCGACGGCCCGGCACTGGCGCTGATGCCACCGGGCGCCGTGCTGATCAACGTCGCGCGCGGGCCGGTGGTGGTCGAAAGCGCGCTGGTGGCGGCGCTCGACGCGGGGCATCTGAGCGGGGCCGGGCTGGACGTGACGGAGCAGGAGCCGCTGCCGCCCACCAGTCGTCTGTGGGATCTGCCCAACGTGCTGATCACCCCGCACGTGGGCGCTCAGTCCCGCACCCGGTATGACGACGCCACGAATCTGTTTTGCGAGAATTTACGGCGTTTTCTGCGCGGCCAGAAACTGGTCAATCGGGTCGACAAAGCGCTCGGGTTTCCGCGCCGCGGGGAAGGGAATTGATTCTGCCGCAAGCCTCGCCGCAAGGGCCGCGAATCGCGCTGGCCACCGGCCCACATGCTATCACCGGAGCCGCGTGTGCGCACCTGCGGGGTCGTGCGGCGCGTCCGCTCTCCGCGCCCTCGGGAGGAAGATCGACTGGACTTGCGTTGGCCTGACCCGGTAGAATGCCGCCATTCATTTCGTTCCGCTTTTATTCGTCGGACCCACCATGCCTTCGGGCAGATCGAGATCATCCCATGTTGACCACCACCGTTACCGGTGTAAATGCGACGGTGACGCGAGGCCGCGATCCATCGTTGCGCAATAACGAACTGCTCGTCCAGCGCTATCAGGATCTGATCGACAACAAGCGTTTGCACTGGACCACCCATCACCGCCTCGAGCGTCTGCTCGGTTCCGGCGGCCAGGGCGTGGTCTACCTGACGGAACGGCGCGGCGCCGACGGGTTTACGCTGCCCGTCGCCATCAAGATCTTCTCACCCGATCGCTACGAAGACGAGCGGGCGTACGACGACGCGATGCAGCGGATCGCCGACGTGGCGGCGCACGTGGCCCAGATCCAGCACGACAATCTGCTGGACGTCCACAACTTCGTGGATCGGGACCGGATTCGCATGATGGTCATGGAGTGGGTCGACGGTTTCGACCTGGACAAACTCCTGGTCGCGGATCGCCTGGCGCGGGTGGAACCGCGGGTGAGCCAGCGGCGCTGGGAGTACATCAACCGTGTCATCGTCACCGCCGGCCCGGCGCATCCGCGGTTCAAAGCGGGTGTGGCCATGGCCGTCATGCGCGGCTGCCTCGGCGCCCTGGCGGCGCTGCACCGGGAAGGGATCGTGCACGGTGACATCAAGCCCTCAAACGTGATGCTCAAACGGACCGGCACGGCGAAGATCGTCGACATCGGATCGGCCTTCGCGCTGGCGGCGCCGCCACCCAGTTTCATGTGCACCCCGCACTACGCCGCCCCCGAAGTGCTGGAGAACAGCGAGTGCACGCCGCGCAGCGACCTGGCGTCACTCGGGTATGTCTTCATCGAGATGCTCGCCGGCCAGAGCCCCTTCGCCAACTGCAACCCGAAGAACCTCCGCGAGCTGCTCGAATTCAAACGCAGTCTGCCCCATCGGCTGCACTACATCCTGCCGGACGAAGTGACCGTCAACGAACTGCTGATGAACTTCTGCCGCCGACTGATCGCCCCCGACCCGATGCAGCGGTTTCCCAACGCCGAGGAAGCCGACCTGGTGAAGGAAGGCGCAGCCGCCTTCCACCGGCAGCTGGTGTTGAGCAATCTGGCGGTCGAGTATGAGAACGAAATCCGCGTCTGGCTCGAGGAGCTGCGCGAGCTCGAGGAACTGGATCGCGACCAGCGGCCGAGCACCGAACCATGACGCGCGATGACGCGCCATGACGCGCGATCTGCGACGGGCGTGAGCGGCCCGTCAGGGGCCCAGCGCGACCCGCGTGCCGGTGCGGCCGCTGTCCTGGGCCGCCAGGACGATCTGCAGCGCCCGGTAGGCATCCTCCAGATCGCCGGTCTTGCGAATCAGACTGGTCACCGCGCGGTGGAACTGCATCAGCATCTGTTCCCCCACCGGCCGCTCCGCACCGAGCGACTCCTGGTGACGTCCCGCCTCGTCAAACCACACCAGCGTGCTCGGCAGGTCCACAAACGCCACCCCGCGCTCGCAACACACCTGCAGTTCGGCCGGGGGCCGGAAGGAACTCGCCTCCGGCCAGCTGCTCCGCAGATAGCGGCTGCAGCTGATCTGCGCTAACGGACCCTTGCCGACCGAACCGGGCGGCGAGAAGTCCAGACTCATCATCTGGTAGTCGGCCGCCTCGTTCCCATACCGCGGACAGACCCCGATCACCGATGACGGCTCCTCGCCGACCACGTAACGACACCAGTCCACCAGTTCCAGCAGATCGCGGACGGCGGTCGGACAGCGCGGCCGGAATGCGGCCGCACCGTTGCCTTCGGTCCGCTGGCGTTCGTGACAGAACAGCAGGCGCGGGGCACCGAGCGTCGTGGCAATCAGCTCTTTCAACCGCAACGTGGCCGGCGAATGCCGGCGCGGCAACTCGGCCATGAACGCCACCCCCGACCTCTCGACACGCTGCTTGACCTCGCTGGCCCGCCGCGGGTCGATGTCCAGCGCCGCGGCACAGTAGATGGCTTTGCCCGCCTCACACGCCGATAAGATCGGCAACGGACCGTACCACTCGGCCGTCAACACCAGCACCGCGTCGATGTCGTCGCGTGAAGTGAGCGCGCGGAATCCGTCGACCGGCGCGGCGCCGAATTCCGACGCCACTTGCTCCGCCCGCGTCGTCACCGCGGCGCACACGGCGCGCGCGTCAAAACGATCCCCCAACGCGCGCAGGGCGGCACGATGCCGCACCTGCCATGCATTGCCCAGCCCCACGACGCCGACGCGTAGTCTCATCCCATTTTCCGCTTCGCCAGCTGCCCATGCCACGCTGCTGGACGAACGCCTCGCTGCAAGGCCCTTGTCGCGCAACCGGCTCGTGCTACCACAGACATAGCCGTCGGCATTATAGCGACAAACGCCGTGAACTCAATTTCCACTCCCCCCCATCAGCACGGCAGCCGCCTCCCGCCGCAGATTTCCCCCAATTGCCCGCAGGGTCCATGACAAATCCCCCGGCTTCACATATATTCGGAAGCCTGCGTCCGAAACCCCAAAAGGAGAGACAGAAAATGATCGGATGGACCGCAAGCCTGACCATACAAGTGGCATTCCTGTCCAGCTTCAACAGCCCGTATCAGGAAGCCTTTGACCAGGCGGAAAAGGAAGGCAAACCGCTGCTGGTCCTGGTGGGCGCCGACTGGTGCCCGGGATGCCGCACCATGAAGGACGAGAAGATCCCCGAACTCGAGCGGGACGGGGGCCTGGAACAGGTGGTCTTTGCGACGGTCAACACCGACGAGAAGCCGGAGCTGTCGAAGCGACTACTGCGCGGGAACTCGATCCCGCAACTGGTGCTGTTCGTCCGCAATGGCGAAGGCTGGCGTCGATCCCAGCTCACTGGCGTCCACGAACCGGGGAGCATTCGCCAGTTCATTCGCAAGCAGGTTGCGCGGGCCCGGCCGGGGTCCGATGAGTCGAACGCGTCCGACGGGACCTGACCGCGCCGGTGCGCAGGCATCCCACCTGCATCCTCCCTGCCACGGTGTGAAGCGGCGCGAGGCCGCTTCACCGCCGGATCTGGTAGCGCCGGATCTTGCGGTCGAGTGTGGAGCGTTCGATGCCCAGAATCGCGGCCGCGCGACTCTTGTTCCAGAGTGTGGACTTGAGGGTGGCCAGGATGTGACGACGCTCGATCTCGGCCAGCGACACCGGCTCGTAGCCCGACCGGGGCATGACGGCTTCGGCCGATTCGCCCTGCGTTGTCAGGCTGGTCAGCGCCAGGTCGTCCGCTTCGATGAAGTCACCCTGAGCCAGCACAACAGCGCGCTCGACGACGTTCTTCAGTTCGCGGACGTTGCCGGGCCAGCGATAGAGCCGCATGCGGTCGAATGCCTCCGGTGTGAATCCGCGGAGCCGCCGGCCGGTTTCCGCATTGAACCGGTCGAGGAAGTGGATGGCCAGTTCAATCACATCTTCGGGGCGTTTGCGCAGCGGCGGCACGAAGATCTCGAGCACGCGCAGCCGGAAGTAGAGGTCGCGGCGGAATTTTCCTTCCGCGACCGCTTTTTCCAGGTCTCGATTCGTGGCGGCCACGGCCCGCACATTGACGCGGATCTGCTGGTTCCCGCCCACCCGTTCGAACGGGTGCCCCTCGAGGACCCGCAGGAACTTGGCCTGGATGGCCGGACTCATCTCGCCGATTTCGTCGAGCATGAGGGTGCCCAGGTGCGCCGCCTCGAACTTGCCGATCTTCCGCTCGGTGGCCCCGGTAAACGCCCCCCGTTCATGCCCGAACAGCTCGCTTTCCAGGAGCGTTTCGGTCAAGGCGGCGCAGTTGAGGCAGACGAATGGGCCTTTGCGGCGTGGGGACGCGAAGTGCATGGCCCGCGCGACCAGTTCCTTGCCCACCCCCGACTCGCCACGGATGAGCACGGTGGCGCGGCTCGCCGCCGCCCGCGCGATCTCACGCTGCACGTTAACCATCAGCGCGCTGCTGCCGATGATCTCGCTTTCGGCGCCCAGCCGGCTGCGCAGCTGCAGGATTTCGGTCCGCGTCCGCGACAGGTTTTCGGCCAGCTCCAGCTGCCGCCCGAGGTTCTTGATGGCTAGCGCCACATTATCCGCCACCGCTAACGTGAACTCCAAATCGTCCGGATCGGGCTGGCGATCGTCGCCAGTGGAATAGAGATGGATCAGGCCGATCACACGGTCGGCGCCCTCGCGGATCGGCGCGCAGATGACGCTCGTGGAGTGGATCTCCCCTTTGCTGTCACGGGTGGCCAGCATGCTGTCGCCGGCCACATTGCGTGCCAGAACCGCTTCGCCTTCCCGCAGGACGGTGCCGGCCAGGAAGTTCGACACGCGGTGATAGCGTGGCTCAAGGTCCGTGCGGGCGGCCACCACCTCGAGATCACTGGCGGCGATCGGCCCGGACTTGTCGCGGGGGGCCAACAGCACGGCTCCGGCGTCGACCTTGGTTTCTTCGAACAGCCCGTCCAGCGCCCGGTTGGCCACGGCCGCGACGTCGGATTGCTTGGCCAGCTCAAAGGCCAGACGGCACAGCAGGGCCGCGGCGTTGCCAACGCGGGGCGTGGCCGGATCGTCGACGCGGGGGCGCAGAAAACGGGTCTGCATCCGGCGGTGCGTGATCGTCGTCGGTTCCTCGGCTTCCGCCTCCTCCCCCAGCCAGCCCTCCCCGGAATCGGCCGCGTCAGGCTCGCCCAACTCGTCACTCGTCACCGCCCCCACCGGGCCGACCGCCGCCTCCGCCTCGCCGGCCGCTGGCGCCCGCCAGGGCGGACTGCTCCCTTTGGAGTCCGCAAAGGCCTTGGACAGGTCGTGGACAAAGGCCAGCTGACACTGTGAGATCCGAATGATGTCGCCTGGCGACAGGGGATGGTCACCCAACACCCGCTGGTTGCCCACCATCGTCCCGTTGCGGCTGTCCAGGTCCCGGAGCGTCCATTGGCCGTTGGTCAGGAACACTTCGGCGTGGTTCCGGCTGGCTCGATCATCCTTCACGATGATCTGGTTCGTGGCGGCCCGCCCAATGGTGACGGTACGCCCCGGGACAAGGCGGAACACGTCCGTCCATTTGGAGCCTTCACGAATCACAAGATATGCCAACATGCTCTTCCAACTTATCTTGACCCACGGTGCCTGTTCAAGACACAATCACCACTTCCTGGCCACCACTCCCGGGCGCGGCAGACGCGTCGCGGAACCCGCACCGGGGTCAAATGTTGCTTGCAAATGGTGGGGGTCAAGGTTATCGTGAAAGGAGCTTACACGGAGCCGTCTTTCCGCTCTGGCGCTTCCCATGCGTCTGGAAAGTCCCCCCATTATTCTGTGTAAGTCGGCCAGAAAAAAGTAGGGGCGCGATTCGGTTTCGCGACCACAGTTTACAGAGGAGCATTTGTATGACGAGTCGCACTGCCGTGCGTGGCTGGAACCGCACACTGACCGCCCTGCTTGCTGCGGCGATTGCCGTGTCGCAGGCCTCGTATGTTCTGGCCGGAAGCTATCGCAACGGCGCCGTCGGAGGCGTCGTCATTCAGAACGACGGCGTGGTTCAGAATGCGACGGTCGACCAGCGTCTGGCACTGGCCCGCACCTTGCGGGAAGAACTGCAACCACCGGCGGCTGAAGCCAACCGCGCTGTGGAGATGCGCAAAGTGTCGCTCAAAGCCCTGGAAGCCGCGTGCGAAAAGGCGCTGGCGGACAACACCGGTACGCTGCCCGACGAGATCCGATACCTGGGCGGCCTGCTGCGGGTCCAGTATATGTTCGTGTATCCCGACGAGCAGGACATCGTCCTGGCCGGCCCGGCCGAAGGCTGGAAGGTGGATGACGCCGGCAATGTGGTGGGCGCGACCACCGGCCGCCCCGTCCTGCAATTGGACGACCTGATCGTGGCCTTGCGCTGCGTGACCGGCGCACGCCAGGGTGGCATCAGCTGCTCCATCAATCCCACTCCGGAAGGCAATCGGAAACTTAAGGAGTTCCTCGACCAGCAGGCCAAAGTCCGTCCGACGCAGCGGCGTAATATCGCGCAGCTGGAACAGACGATGCGGCAGCTGTTCGGACCCCAGGTCATCTCGCTCACCGGTGTGCCCAGCACCAGCCATTTCGCGCGCGTGCTCGTCGCCGCCGACTACCGCATGAAGCGGTTGGCAATGAACCTGGATCCGTCGCCGCTGGCCGGCTTCCCCAGCTACGTCGAACTGCTCAAGAACGGGGACAAAGACACGCGTGACACCCCGCGCTGGTGGCTGGCCTGCAACTATGAACCCGTCGCGAAGTCGGGGGACAACCTGGCCTGGGAGTTGCGCGGCCAGGGAGTGAAGTGCCTGACCGAGGACGACGCTTTCCTGGCGGACGGCAGCACTCAACAGACGGGCAAAGCCAGCCCGACCGCCCAGAAATGGGCCGATATGATGACGGAGCGCTACGACGAGCTTTCGGTGAAAGAGCCGATCTTCGGCGAACTGCGCAACGCCATGGACCTCTGCATCGTGGCCGCCCTGATCGACCAGTATGACCTCACCGCTCAGGCCGGTTGCTCCCTGACGCTGCTCACCAGCAGCGAAAGCGAAGTACTCATGCCGCGCTACTGGAATGCGCCCACCAGCGTGCCGCCCCAGTGCAGCTTCCTGAGCGCCGGGAATCGCCTGATCGTGTCCGCCTCCGGCGGCGTGCAGATCGCACTGTTCGACGTCGCCGCACGCACGGAAACGGTCGACGCCATCGGCGAACTCCGCAACCGCGCCGGCGGCAAGCCGACCGGCGACAGCTGGTGGTGGAACTGAGCTGCACTGCAGCCCTAGGTCGGAAAATAACGGTCCACGACCGCGTGGAAATCGGCCGGCGCACGTACCTGCGCAACGTGAGCGCGAAACTGGCGTGCGCCGCGCCGGCCCTGCGCGTAGCGGCAGGCGTACCGGCGCATCAACATCGTCCCTTTCTCAACGCCGAAACGGTCCACAATCAGATCGTAGTGGCGCAGCAGACACGCACGCTCGGCGCCGGGCCCCGGATCGTCCGGGATCGGCGCGCCCTGTAGTGCCGCCTGCACCTGCCGGAAAATCCACGGACGGCCTAACGCGGCGCGCCCAATCATGACCCCGTCCACGTCGTAGCGGCGGAACGCGGCGACGACTTTCTCAGCCGAATCCAGGTCCCCGTTGCCAATCAACGGGATGCGCCGCAAGTGCGACTTGATCGCGCTGATCAACTGCCAGTCGGCCTCCCCGCGATACAAGTCCCGCGCCGTGCGGCCGTGCACGGTCAGCGCCGCACCGCCAGCCGACTCCACCGCCCGCGCTACGTCGCACGCTGTCATCTCCCCCCGGTGCCGCCCCAGACGGACCTTGGCCGTCACCGGAACTGGATCGCAGGCCTTGACCACACGCTCCACGATCGCCCCCACCCGGCCCGGATCCTGCATCAGATACGACCCGCTCCGCGCTTTCTCCGTCACCTGCTGCACCGGACACCCGAAGTTGATGTCGATCACGTCCACCCCGAACTCCTCCACCACACGCCGCCCCACATCGGCCAGCGTCCGAGGATCGTTGTCCCAGATCTGCACCCCCAGCGGCCGCGGCTCATCCGCCACCCCCCACAAACGGTCGGGCAATTCGCCCCGCTGATCCAGCCACGCGAACCCCTGCGCACTGACCATCTCCGTGAACTGCAGCCCGACACCACCGTAATCGCGCACCACCTGCCGGAACGCCAGATTCGTGAAGCCAGCCATCGGCGCCTGCAGCACCGGCGGCCAAATGGCCAACCGTCCGATCTGAAGCGTCCGCCCGGGCGGGCAAACGGGCGACTGCGTGTGACTCATGACCCCTCACATTAACCGCGGTATCGCTACGTCGTCAATTTTTCAAACAATTAGTTGCTAAAAATGCAATTAATGTCTATAGTACCTGAGGTGAGTGATGAACGATAGCTGATGCGTGTGCGAGGACGCCATGTCCGACGAAATTGTGGCCTCTGACATTGTGATTGTGGACCTGCTCCGCAAGCACGCGTCCATGACGGTCGTGGGGCTGGCGTCGGCACTGGACGTCACGGCCACGGCGGTACGGCAGCGGCTCAACCGGTTGATGGCTCAGGGGTACGTGGAACGTTCGTCGACTAAGGCGGGGCGGGGGCGACCGAGCCATTTTTACTCGCTCACCACCAAGGGGCGTCGGAAGGCGGGTTCCAATTTTGGAGACCTGGCAGTGGCGCTCTGGAAGGAAATCGTGGCGATTCAGGACCCGACCGTGCGGCGGTTCCTGATCCAACGGGTATCCGACCGGCTGGCGGAGTTCTACGCAGAGCGGGTTGAGGGGGCGTCGATTGAGCAGCGGATGGAGCAGTTAGCCGGGTTATTCCGCGAGCGGCGGGTGGCGTTCAGTGTGGACCGGGCGTCGGGCACACCGCAGCTGAAGGCAGTTTCGTGCCCGTACCCCGATCTGGCCGATCGGGACCGCAACATCTGTGCGATGGAGCGGCAGTTGCTGACACGGCTGTTGGGCACGCGGCTGGCGCAGCGCGAGTGCCGGCTGGACGGCGACGCCTGCTGTTCATTCGAACCGGAAGCGTGGGAACTGTCGAAACCAACAAGTGGGGCAGCTGCTGGGGGCTGACTGGGTGCGTGTTGGCCCTCGGCGGCTGCCCGGATCTAACGCCGGCGGGGCGGCCGGACTGGAAGATCGTCGGGCGGTTGGTGTAAGCTAGAGCGGTTTGGTGTGCCCGCACGTGCTGCAGGCAGAGTGCAGTAGCTCGTGCTGCCCGCCGGTTGGCACAGGCAGGGCCGAGTGCACGCGGGGGGACCACAGGTTCAGGCTGACGGTGGAAACGGTACGCCATGACACAGACGCAGACAGAGACACAGACGCAGACATGGATTGAAGCGCTGGTGGAGGAGAGTGTCGTCACGACGACGATCGAGGAGGCGATCAACTGGGCGCGGCAGTCGAGTGTCTGGCCGATGACGTTCGGGCTGGCGTGCTGTGCAATCGAGATGATGGCGGCCGGCGCGAGTCGATTTGACATAGATCGGTTTGGGGCGGGTGCATTCCGGGCGACGCCGCGACAATCCGATCTGATGATTGTGGCGGGGACGGTCACGTACAAGATGGCCAGTCGAGTGCGGCGTCTGTACAACATGATGCCGGAGCCGAAGTATGTGGTGGCAATGGGGGCCTGCACGATCGGTGGTGGCCCGTATTTCAAGTGGGGTTACCACGTCGTGAAGGGGGTGGATTTGGTGGTGCCGGTCGACGTGTACGTCCCCGGTTGCCCGCCGCGTCCCGAGGCGCTGCTGGAGGGGCTGATGCGGATCCAGGACAAGATCCGCGGGCATCGGATTGCCAAAAGCCCCGGCGCGGCCCGGGGGGTGAAGGTGCCTGACCAGTTGCCGGTGCCCCATCACACTGGTTACGTCGCGGTGCCCGCCGGGGACGAGCCCCTGCGGAACCACCAGAAGTTGACACGGGAAAGAGAACAATCATGACGCATACGCTCAAGATCCAGGGGTTGCACGTGTCGGTGGAGTCCAAGGAGATACTCTGCGGCGTGGACCTGACAATCGGGTTTGGCCAGACGCACGCGCTGATG
>DAISIS010000015.1:0-24654 GCA_036821925.1 Pirellulaceae bacterium | reverse complement strand
CGGACCAGGGCCAGCACAATCTGGCTGCGGCCACGCTGACGCGGAAACGCCTCCGACATCCAACGCTCCCCGACCACGCTCGGCAGGTACGACGGCAGATAGGCGAAGTCGCCGTCGTGAATGATCAGCTCCCACTGCGGGGCCACCGACTGGATGCCGAAGACGGCAACCAGCCACGCCAGGACGACCAGCATCCGATGGCGAGTAACGAACCCGGCGAGGTGTGTGAAGATACGCAAGAAACCACGCCCCGACTGCCCACTGACCTATGCGGCGATGACAGCGCTGAAAGCTGCAAACCGAAAATGGTACCAGCAGACGGCCGGCGATCCAAGCACGGTCCGGGGCCGGGGCCCCCCGCACCGGCCGATCCGGCCGGGTGCGCAGCCGCTGGTGTGCCAGTGCCACGGCGGGGTCCGGCGCGGACAGCCGCAGCGCGGGTCCAGACGCTCAGTTCACGCGTCCCACCCGGTGCGTGATCGCCCGTGCGGCGTCCAGGCCGGCCTGCAGCGTGGGATCGGGTGCCGCGCCGAGCATCGCGCCGGTATCGGTCACACGCGCGGTGACGCGGGTGCGATCGGGGCGGATCTCGACGTTCGGCGTCACACCGCGATCGCTGATCGGCTGACCGCTGGGCGAGTAGAACTTGGAGGTCGTGAGGCGGATGCCGGACTTGTAGCGGCTGAGCGGGAAGATGCCCTGCACACTCCCCTTGCCGTAACTGCGCTGGCCGACCACCGTACCTCGCCCGTGGTCGTGAATGGCTCCGGCGAAGATCTCGCTGGCGCTGGCTGAGTCGCTGTCGATCAGCACGACCAGCGGCACACGCCACGTGCCGACGTTGTGGGCCTGGTAGTCGAAGTCCTCCCGCGTGCTGCGACCGCGGGTCGACACGATCACGCCGGAGGGGAGGAATTTGTCGGCCACTTCCACGGAGGCGTTGAGCAGCCCCCCCGGGTTCCCACGCACGTCGATGATCAGCGAGCGCATGCCCTGCCGGTGCAGCGACCAGAGTGCGGCGTCCACGTCGCGGCTCGTCGTCTTCTGGAAACTGGTCAGTTTGATATATGCCACGCCGTTGTCCGGATCGACCATCCGGATGTCCTGCACGCTGGGCACGTCGACCCGGCGGCGCTGGATGCGGAGCACCCGCTGCCCGCCGTTGGACGCCTGCAGCATGCACTCGACGTAACTCAGCTCGGCACCCTTGAGCAGGTCGGCGGCCGCGTCCCCCGACATCGTCTCGGTCGCCTGGCCGTCAATGGCGACAATCCGCTCGCCGGCCACCATCCCCGCCTCGGCTGCGGGCCCCCCCGGGATCACGTGCACAATCAGCAGCGCACCTGCCTCGGCTTTCAGTTCGATCCCCAATCCGACGAAGTTGCCTTCGATCTGTGAGAAGACTTCGTCGAGCTGGTTGCCGGTGAGGTAGGCGGAGTACTGATCGAGCGACGCGGCGGCGGCGCACGTGAATTCCAGCACAGCCGCCTGCGGCGGCACTCCGAGTCGGCGGGCCGCGACCTGGGCCGCTGCGGCCACGGCATCCACCGCCTGATTGCGGCTGGCAATCGCCTCGAGATTTACGGCCGCGCGGACTTCCTGGCTGAACGCCCGCGACCCGTCCACCGATACCGGACGCGGGAACCGATCGATAAACGCCGGCTCGGACAAGGCAATATCCAGGTTGCCCAGGCCACGGTCCACCAGCTGCGTCCAGCTGGGCTCGTTCACATGATACGTGTCGATCTTCAGCAGGACCTCCGCGTACAGCTCCAGCGCCTCCTGGGGCGAGAGGTGATCGAGCGCCGCCAGGTAACTCTGGTCCGTCAAGCGGCGCGCGATATCCAGGTGGGTGCGCGCCACGTCCAGCCGCCGCCGCAGCTCGGCACGGTTCGGGTGGTGCTTGATCGCGTCTTCGTAGTAGGCCAGCGCGTCGCCCCAGCGCCGTTCACGCTCCAGCAACTCCCCCTGCCGAATCACGTCGTCCACGCGATCGACGATCGCTGCGGAAGGAACCGCCAGCTGAGCGGACGTGGTGCCGGGCGCCCACCCGGCAACCCACAGGAGGGCGAGAACGGTCCAGGCACGCGCCAACCAGAAAAAGCTTCGCATCGTTCGGTCCATCGTAACTTGGCGGGAGGGCACGATTGCCGCAGTCTCGTCAGGATGCACACACCAAGTGCACGGCATACACCACGCGCACAGGCAGGTCGCACAACCAGTCAATTCGGGGGACCGACCAGACGCAGACAGAGCGTCGGTCTACTCGAATATAGGACACGATTTGCCCCTGGTCAAAAAAAGCAACGCGCGCGTCTGTGCAGCCATTCCCTACGACCGATACAGCCTGAACAGATTTGTCCAGTTAGAACGATTGGCCGCGTCGTAGCGTGTTCCCACCGCTCGCGTTGTGTGCGCTCATCCGCTGCGCAGGGCCCCTCCTGGGCCCGGTGTCCTCAGGGCATCGAGCAATGATATGCGGGTGCCGGCCGCCGGTCAAAAACTATATTTTCACCCGCTTGCGGTGCAGGACAGACTCGGTCTGCTTGTGGGCCAGAATGATGGCATCGCGGGCCAGGTCCCCCCCGAGGATCGGCGAGGGACGTTCGGTCCGGACCGCCTTGACCATCTCCTTGATCTCGGCCGCAAACGGCTCGATGGCGTCGTGTTCGGCGAGCGCGGCCGGGATCACCTTGCCGCGGTTGTCGAGCAGGGTCAGCGGCATGAGCGTCTTGGCTTCCCCGCCGAACACCGCCATCTCGTACAACAGCGTGGCCTTCTCCAGGTGGATCTCGAAGCCGTGCGTGAAGGACCGACCCTGCTGGTTGATCACGCCGGACGTGGCGCTGACCGTCAGATCCGCATCCGCGAACTCGAACATCGTGTTGCAGTACTCGACCACTTCGCCGCGCATCCGCCCCTGGCTGGTCAGGTGCGTCGGCATGCCGAACAGGAACCGGATGAAGTGCGCGTCGTGGATGTGCAGGTCCAGGAGCGGCCCGCCGCAGCCCTGTGGGTTGTAGAAATCGCGGAGCCAGAGCGGGTCGGAAATCACCCGCTTGAAATGGCCGCCCCGCAGAGCGCCATATTTCCCGCTGGCGATTAACTTGCGCGCGTGCGCATATTCGGGGAACATCGGCAGGACGTGCCCGATCAGAATCTGCCGGTCGGCGCGCGCCGCGGCCTTCACCATACGCTGGCAGTCGCTGACGGTCAGCGCCATCGGCTTCTCGCAGAACACATGCTTGCCGTGCTGCAGTGCGCCGACCGCCGCGTCCGCATGCGCGGACGGCGGCAGGCAGATGTCCACCAGGTCCACTCCCGGATCGGCAAACAGCTCATCCAGCGACTCGTAGCGGCGCATCTGCGACACGTCGACGACCTCGCCACGCGGGCCGAAATTGCCCTGAATGTCGCGCCAGTCCCCCGCCAGCCGCTTTCGGTTCTGTTCGCACAGCGCCACAATCCGCGCACCCGGCACACGCTGGTAGGCCAGGTAGTGAATCCAACCCATGAACCCGATGCCGGCTATTCCGATCTTGATCATGACGCACGTCCGTTCCTGGAGAGATACCCAATGAAGCTGTTGGTGATCGTCTGCAATCGGGCGGCGTGCTGTGCGGGACCGGCCTGCTGCGTCGCGGTCCCCGGTGCGCGGCACGCCCGGTTGCGGGCGCCTCACTCGTGTTCGACCAGTCTCACAAAACGCTCGTAGGCCGCGTGCCAGGGGTCCGGGGCCGTCGGCACATACTCGTCCACCGCAAAGCTGTTGCGGATCACCTCCCGGGCCTCCGCAATCGATGCCACGTCACCGTTGGACACCGCCTGCATCATCAGGTTGCCGATGGCGGTCGCCTCGATCGGACCGGTCACCACGCGGCGATCGCAGGCGTCGGCGGCCATCTGGCACAGCAGTCGATTCTGGGTCCCGCCCCCCACGATGTGGATCGTCTCCAGCGGTCCGCCGTTGAGCTGCTCCAGCCAGCCGATCACCATGCGATACCGCAGCGCCAGGCTCTCGAGCGCACAGCGCACGATGGCCCCGTCGCTCTCCGGCACCGCCTGTCCCGTTTCCTGACAGTACTGCTGGATGGCCGCCGGCATGTTCTCGGGCGCTACGAACCGCGGGTCGTCGGGGTCGATCAACGAGACGAGCGGCTTGGCCGCCTGCGCCATCTGCGTCAGCTGGTTCCAGTCGTATTCGCGTCCCTCCCGCTGCCAGACTGCCCGGCACTGCTGCACCAGCCACAGGCCGGCGATGTTCTTGAGCAGGCGGATCGTGCCCCCTACGCCCCCCTCGTTCGTGAAATTCAGCTCCCGGCATTGATCGTTCACCACCGGCCCGGGCACTTCGATCCCCATCAGCGACCAGGTGCCGCTGCTGATGTAACACCAGTCCGGCCGCTTGCCCGAGGCGCTGCTGGCAGGCACCGACATCACGGCACTGGCCGTGTCGTGCGTGCCTGGCAGCACCACCTGCATGCGGTGCCCGGCAATCTCGCCAGCCACCGACGCGCGCAGCGCCCCCAGCCGCGTGCCCGGCAGCGTCACTGGGCTCACCAGCCGCTGCGGGATCTCGAACCGCTCCAGCAGCGGGAACGCCCAGTCGTTCGCCTGCGGATTGAAGAACTGAGTTGTCGTGGCGTTGGTGTACTCGTTGGACTTCTCGCCGCTGAGCAGCCAGTGGAACAGGTCGGGCATCATGAGCAGCGACTGGGCGGCGTCCAGCAGAGGCGATCCGTCCTGCCGCATGGCGAAGAGCTGGAAGAGAGTGTTGAACTGCATGAACTGCAGTCCCGTCTGCGCGAAGATCTCCTCGCGCGACACCACCTCGAACGCGGGCTCAAACACTCCTTCCGTCCGCCGGTCGCGGTAGTGCAGCGGGTTGCCCAGCAGTTCGTCGTGGGCGCTGAGCAGGCCGAAATCGACCCCCCAGGTGTCGACCCCGACCGACACAATCCGCTCACCATATTTCACGCACGCCCCCCGCAGGCCGTCCTTCACGTGCTGCCAGAGGTTGAGCAGGTCCCAGTGGAGCCGGTCGTTGGCCAGCACGCCACCGTTTTCGAAGCGACTGACCTCTTCCAAGGTGAGCCGCTTGCCCGAAAACTCGCCCGCCACCACGCGGCCGCTGGAAGCTCCCAGGTCGACGGCCAGAAAGACTTGCGTACCTTTTGCCATGACAACGGACCCTTGTGAACAACAGTAATGTCCCGGCGCGGCCGGTCTGCACGGAACACGGCATCCTCATTCCTGTACGGAGTGATGGTGACGCGCTCCGCACCACTCGTCAAGTACCGGCGGGGGAGGGCGACGCACCGATCAACCGGACGCGGCGGAACTCGATGGCGTCCCCTTCCGAGGTCAGGCAAATGCGGCCCGGCACCACATCACACTGCGTGGCCCGATTGACGAGTTGGCCATTGATCCGGAGCGTCACGGTTGCGTCTTGAGCGCTGATCTCATACGCGTTCCACTCGCCGGGCGGCTTCTCGGCGTCGACCAGCTTCCGGAGATTCGTCAAGGTACCGAACTGTGCGCTCTGCACCGATTGGGACCGCTCCGCGGGGCCCTGCAGGGCGTAGCCGTCGAGTCCCCAGAAGTCGCCCGCCTGGCCGGCGTTCAGCTGCGCTTCGAGACTCTTCGGCCAGATCTTGTGCGCGCCGGTCATCCGCACCAGCACGCCGGCCTTGCCCGGCTCCTGGTCGGGCAAGCGGCGCCACTCGAGCCGCAGCACGAAATTCAGATAATCCCGAGTCGTATAGAGATAGCCGCGGGGGGTGCCCCGGCAGCTGAGCACACCGTCGCGCAGCGTCCAGACCGCGTCCGTCTTCGTCCCCTCCTCCTCCGCGTAGAACTCCCAGCCGGCCAGTTGGCCGGCCGCGTCCTGCGCCGTCAACAGGTCCACCTCCTGGGTTTCATCTCCCGCGGCGCGCGGCGCTACGTCCCACCCCACGGCCCACCACACGGCACAGAGCCCCATGGCCACAATTGACACGAAATGGATTCGTCGCATGCTGTATCTCGCTCGCTACGGGGAGGTGACCACGATCCATCGACTACACCAGAATCCTAAAGGGCCGGCCGACGCGGTGCAACAACGGACCCACACCGGGCGAGGCCGTGCCGGGATGCACGGGCGTCTCCGCGGCGGTACACTGGTACTGCAGAAGAGAGAATACGAGGTGCGACATGCGAACCTTCCGTCCCGGCCCTTGGCCCCTCACGCCAGTCCTCGCCGCCTCCACCCTGCTGACGCTCGGCAGCCTGTTTGCCCCGCGGGCCCCCGCGGATGAACTGCTGCAGGGGGCACCGCAGCGGATCGAAACGCACCGTAAGGCGGACGTGACAATTGTGGTGCTGGACGCGGCCGGCCAGCCGCTGCGCGATGTCCGCGTGTCCGTCGAGCAGACGCGGCATCGTTTCCTGTTCGGCTGCAACTTCTTCCAGTTCGGCCGGTTCCGCGACCCGCAGGACGAGGAGGCGTACCGCAGCCAGTTCGCCCGCCTGTTCAATTACGCCACCCTGGCCTTCTACTGGCCCTCCTACGAACCACAACGCGGACAGCCCCAGCACGAGTACACGGCGGGCGCGGCCAGCTGGTGCCGAGACCACGGCATCACCACGAAAGGACATCCGCTGGCGTGGAACTACTTCGAACCCCACTGGCTGCCGGACGACTTGCAGGAGGTGCGACGACTCCAGATGGAACGCATTGCCGACTGCGTCGCCCGGATGCGCGGCCTGATCGATATCTGGGATACGGTCAACGAGGCGACGCATTACGAACGCGAGGAGCTCGCGGCGCGCGCTCCGAAACTGACGCGACTGTGGACCGATCTCGGCCGCGTGCCGTTTGTCAACGAGTGCTTCCGCCACGCGCGGGGCGCCAATGACCAGGCCACGCTGCTCATCAACGACTACCGCGTGGATCCCCCCTACGCCCAGCTGATCACCGACATGACTCAGCAGGCTGGGGAGCGGCCGTACGATGCGATTGGCATTCAAAGCCACATGCATGCCGACGTGTGGAACAACGAGAAGATCTGGGAAGTCTGTGAGCGGTTCCGCCCGTTTGGCGTCCCGCTGCACTTCACCGAGTTGACCGTGCTGTCGGGTGCCGCCGGGTGGGAACGGGCGCAGCAAGGCCAGCCGTGGGTGTCGACCCCGGAAGGGGAGAAGCAGCAGGCCCAGGACGTCGTGCGGATCTATACCCTGTTGTTCTCGCATCCGGATGTGGCCGCCATCACCTGGTGGGATTTCGCCGACCGGAACGCCTGGCAAAACGCCCCGGCCGGACTGCTGGGTAAAGACCTGCAACCCAAGCCGGCTTATACTGCACTCCAGGACCTGATCAGGAACCAGTGGTGGACCCGCGCGGCCCTGACCACTGATGCCGCAGGTCGGGCCGCGTTTCGCGGCTTCCTCGGAGACTACGCCGTCACCCTCCGACTGCCGGCGGGAACCGAGCTGGCAAGTGTCCGGACGTTGCAGCCGGGACCGAGCAACGTGTGGGAGATCAAGCTGGAACAGTAACGCGCTGGCGGCAGGCTGCAGGTGAGCAGCGAGCCGGTGACCAGTCAAACGCGGTGAGCAGTCAGACTAGCCGTCAAACTATGGTGGAGTGGAATGTCATGACGCGTCGAGTGTCGGTGTCTTGCGGGTGGTCGCTGTGCGGCTGGCTTCTGCTGCTGGGCTCAACGGGATGGACCGCGGACAGCGCGCGTGAGGTCGCGGCGCCCGCGATCGACGCGCCGCTCCTGGGGCACTGGACGTTTGACGACGTCGACGTCGACGCGCAGGGGGCGGAGAAGGCGGTGGCGGTGCCGCGCGTACGTGGCGTGCACGGCATGGCCGCCGAACTGACGGGACCGCACCAGCTGCCGACTGCGCCGTTGGCCGCGTCCGCCACGCTGCCGGAGATTGCCTTCTCGGCCTGGGTCAAGCCGGTCGAGCTCGCCGGGTACAAGGAGCTGTTTCGCCAGGAGTGTCCGGAGCGGCTGTTGTTCTCGTTCCAGAGCGCCGGGACGATCCTGTCGCTGGGCCTGAATATCAACGGGTACATCGAATGCGACGCGGCGATCAATCCGGCCCAGGTTCTTGACGGGGCATGGCATCACGCGGCAGCCACTTTTGACGGCCAGGTGATGCGCGTCTATCTGGACGGCATGGAGATTGGCACGCAGGACCGTGCCGGTGTGATCGCCGTCAACATGGACGCGCCGGCGTTCATCGCGTCCAGTGGCGGGACGAGCGAGCATCTGCAGGGGGCGCTGGACGATTTGCGCATCTACCAGCGCGCTCTGACGGCTGCCGAGGTGCGCGGGCTTTACGACCGGGGCGTCGCGTCGCTCGCCGTGCGGCTCCAGGAGCTGGAGCAGATGGCCGCTGGGTATTATCGGCCGCAGGAGACGTTCGCCGCGACGCTGGTGGGTTTCCGGCAGACGTTGATGCAGCATCCGGATGCGCTGGCGGATCGTGAGCTGGCGGGGGTGATGCTGGCCAAGATGAAGTCCGATTTCGCGCGCGACTACGACGACTACGTTGCAGCCACTGGCAGCACACCGCTGGAATACCTCACGGCAAACAACCATGAAGCACTGGCGGCCACGGCGGGCCGGCTCGTTGAACTGATGCTGGAGTACCAGCCGCTCACGGACGAGCAGCGCCGGCGGCTGACCCCCGCGGAACAGACCTACTGGGACGAGAGTCAGCAGATTGCCGCGCAGTTCGCGCAGCTGAAGGACGCCGGCGCGGCGGCCGACGATTCGCCGGCGTGGATTGAGGTCATGCTGGCCGCCGGCCGGCGGGTCCAGCCGCGTCCCGCTGTCGCCGAAGCGGTGGCTCCCTATCGGCGCCCCGAGACCCCCGCCACCCGCGCGCTCACGCAGCAGGAGACGGTCGAGACGCTGCAGCGGGACTGGCTGCACCAGGCTGACGGGAATCCGACGCGCGAACGCATCCTGGCGGAAATCCGCTGGGCCGGCGAGTTGGCTCTGCGGATCGTACGGAGCAGCGCTCAGCCGGTCGATCTGACGCGGGAACTGACGACCCTCGTCGAACTGCAGCAGCTGGCGGAGCAGGTGCAGGGCGGCGATCCGGCGCTCTACTTCCGCGTGCGGGAAGTGAAACGCTCGATCGTCTTCCAGAACCCGGTGATCGACTTCGACCAGGTGCTGTTTGTCGACATGCCGTTCCCAGACGGGAGCGAATGGGCTCACGAAACGCGGCATCGCCTGGGCTATATGGCAGTCCCCGGCGGCCGGCTGCTGGTGCTCGAAGGTCTCTCTCCGGGGGGCCAACTGCGGCAGCTGATGCCCCAGCCGCCGCTGCACGGCGCCTTCTGGCGCCCCGATCTGTCGTGGGACGCCCAGAAGGTGCTGTTCTGTTTCCACCCGCACAACGAGAAATCGTTCCACCTGTACGAGATCAACATCGACGGCAGCGGGCTCAGGCAGTTGACCGACGGGCCGTACGACGACCTGGATCCGATCTACCTGCCGGACGGGCACCTGCTGTTCTCCACGACCCGCGGGCACACGTACGTGCGGTGCATGCCGCCGACCAATGCCTTCGTGCTGGCGCGCTGTAACGCGGATGGGCAGGGGATCTATCTCGTGTCGCGGAACAACGAACCGGACTATCTGCCCTCGGTGCTCGAGGACGGCCGCGTGATCTACACCCGCTGGGAATACACCGACAAGCCGCTCTGGCGCGCGCAGAAGCTGTGGACCTGCAACCCCGACGGAACGCAGGTCAACACGCTGTGGGGGAATCAGAGCGTCTGGCCCGATCTGTTGAAGGACGCCCGCCAGATTCCCGGCTCGCGCCGGATCATGTTCACCGGCAGCGCGCATCACAACTGGTTCGCCGGTTCCGTGGGCGTGATCGATCCGGCCCGCGGCTTGAACTTCCCGGACGGCCTGACGAAGATCACGGCGGACGTCGAGTGGCCGGAGTGCGGGAACGGGCCGGTGGATCCGGTCGAATCGAAGGCCTATCACGTCAGCGGCAGTTACGCGGGCTACTACTCGCCCTATCCGCTGAGCGAGCAGGATTTCCTGGTGTCGGCCAACCGCAACGGCAAGTTCGTACTGTACTTGATGGATGTGGACGGGAACCGCGAGCTGGTCTACGAAGGGAGCCAGAACATCCTGCATGCCATGCCGGTGCGGCCGCGGTCCGTGCCGCCCGTGCTGGTCGATCGGGTCGCCTGGCCGACGGTGCAGCAGCGGCAGGCCCCCAAGCCGGGCGTCCTGTTCAGCGGCAATGTGTACGAGGGCGCGCCGGAGGTGCTGCAGGGCAAGGCCCGCTACCTGCGGGTGCTGAACATCGAGCCGAAGACCTACACGTACTGGCACAAACGCCCGGCGCTCTCCACCGGCCCCGTCGTGTCGCTGGTGCAGAGCGAAGGGGTGAAGCGGATTCTGGGCACCGTGCCGATCGAACCGGATGGCTCGGTCGCCTTCCAGGCTCCGGCCGGCCAGGCGCTGCACTTCCAGCTGCTCGATGAACACTTCCGCGCTCTGCAGACCATGCGCAGCTTCACCGGTGTGATGCCGGGCGAGGAGCGGGGCTGCCTGGGCTGTCACGAAAGCCACAGCCGGACCCCGCAGTATCCCACCAACATCCTCGCGCTGGCCAGCGCACCGCGCACAATCACGCCGCCACCCTGGGGCGAGGAATCGGTCAGCTATCCGCGGTTCGTGCGGCCGGTGCTGGATCAGTACTGCGCCCAATGCCACGCAGGGGACGGCGAAGCGCGCGCTGTGCTTGATCTGACCGCCCGGCCAGGGTTCCTCGACTTCGATCAGACGTACATGCTGCTGACGGGCAACCCCAGCTGGGGTGCACCGTATCAGAAGCCGGAGGATCCGCCGCCCGGATTCGGGATCGCTAACATGATCATGGTCGAGGGCTATGACACGCGCGATCCGGCCGCCTACGTGACGCCGCCCCCCATGACCTACCTGTCCTACAACAGCCGCTTGATTGACATCGCGGGCTCGGGCCAGCACTACGGCGTCCAGGTGGATCCGGTGTCCCTCCAGAAGCTGATTGCCTGGGTCGATACGATGTGTCCGTACCTGGGTGCCGAAGAGGTGCGGGAGATCGAGGACCCGGTGTTCCAGGGGGTGGACTGGTTGTCGGTCCGGCCGCGTATCAAGACCGCACCTACGGTGGTCCGCCCCGGCCCAGTGGACTGATGTCCGGCGGACTGATGTCCGGCGGACGGATCGTCTGGCAACGTTCCCGAACACGCGGTGGTGCGATATGCTCTCGCCGGCCGAAATGTCCGAAGCTCGCCAGCGGATCGCCGCGGCGTACGATCCGGAGCTGTTGCGCGGGGCCGGCCATCGGCTGATCGAGCAGCTGGCGGCGCATTTGGGCGACGTGCAGGCCGGCCGCACCGCGGTGCTGCCTTGGCGCGAGCCGGCGGCGAATGTGGCGGAGGCGGCGAGCTGGCTGGAACGGAGCCTGCCGGCCGGGGCGGACGGCGCGCAGGTGCTGCAGCATTTTTCGCAGCTGGTGACGCTCATGCTGCAGCGTGGCCAGAATCTGCATGACCCGCGCTACGTCGGCCATCAGGTGCCGGCGCCGGTTCCCCTGGCGGGACTGTTCGACGCCCTCGGCGCCACGACCAACCAGTGCATGGCCGTGTATGACATGGGGCCGTGGGCCACGGCTGCCGAATGGTGCCTGGTGGAACGGCTGGGTCAGCTGATTGGCTGGCCGCGGAGCACGTTTGCTGGCATGGTCACCCACGGCGGTTCGCTGGCCAACCTGACCGCGCTGCTGGCGGCCCGCAACGTCGCGCTCGCCGATTCGTGGGAACAAGGACTCTCCGGTCGCGGCGGCGCACCGGTGCTGGTCGTGCACGCCGATGCGCATTACTCCGTGGGACGCTCAGCCGGGATCCTCGGGCTGGGCACAGCGCAGGTACAGCGGGTGGGGTTGGACGCGCGCCGCCGCATGGACCCCGCGCAGCTGGAGGACACGCTGCGGCAGCTGCGCCAGCAGCAGCGCCCGATCGTCGCGGTGGTGGCCTGCGCCTGTTCGACGCCGATCGGCGCGTTCGATCCGTTGGCCGATATTGCTGACGTGTGCCAGCGCTACGGTGTGTGGCTCCACGTGGACGCGGCGCACGGCGGCAGCGCTTGTGTGAGCGCGCGGTACCGCCCGCTGGTCGCCGGCCTGGAGCGGGCCGACAGCGTGGTCTGGGATGCGCACAAGATGCTGTTCATGCCGGCTCTCTGTGCGTTCGTCTTCTTCCGCGACAAGGCGTTGCGGTTCGAGGCGTTTCGCCAGGAAGCGCCCTACCTCTTCGACCCGGCCGCTCCGGGGGTGGCTGAGTTCGACAGCGGGTTGCGCACGGTGGAGTGTACGAAGCGGGCCGCGACCTTCGGGCTCTGGGGCGTGTGGGCGCTCTACGGCCAGCAGCTGTTTGCCGACCTCGTTGATCTGACCTTCTCGCTGGGGCACCAGTTCTACGAACGGCTGCAGGCGGCGCCCGATTTCGAACCGCTCCACGAGCCGCAGTGCAATATCGTGGTGTTCCGCTACGTGCCCCGCGCACTGGCCGACGCTCCCCCCGCACGGCTCGGACACTTCCAGCTTGAGCTGCGACGGCGCATCATCGAGTCCGGTGAGTTCTACCTTGTGTCGACCAAAATCGACGGCATCGGCGCCATGCGGACAACCATCATCAACCCGCTCACGGCCCCGGAGCACCTGGAACAGTTGCTCGATTCGATCCGCCGTCACGGAGCAGCGTTGCTGGGCGTCTGAGATAATGTGTCGGCGCCAGGACTGGCGGTGAACGCCGACCCGTCACGGGGCACCGGCCGTACCACAATACAGGAACCAACCTATCTCTTCCTCTGCCACAGGTGACCGCCATGAACAGTCGTCAGTTGCTCAAGCTGGGTGTGCCGGCCGACTGCATCCGCGAAGCGATGGCGGCCATCCAGGCGGCGATCGTGGCCGAGAACCTGAGGGGCAAGGAGGTCAAGCAGCGGGTGCGCCAGGTGCTCGATGATCCCGCGGCCCATGTGGACGATCAGCATTTCGGGGCGTTCGCCCGGTCGCTGGTCGCGGAACGGGACTTCACGCCGCCGGCCCCCGTCACGTATCGGACGTGGGGCGGCGACGACATCGACGAGGCCTCGCACGGGCAGATGCGGCAGGCTTGCAGCGTTCCCGTCGCGACGGCCGCGGCGTTGATGCCCGATGCCCACGTGGGATATGGTTTGCCGATCGGCGGGGTGCTGGCCTGCGACAACGCGGTGATTCCCTACGCGGTCGGCGTGGACATCGCCTGCCGTATGAAGCTGTCCGTGCTGGATCTGCCCCCCGCTACGCTCGACTCGAAATTCAACGCGTACAAGCAAGCGGTGGAAGGGGGCACCCTGTTCGGCGTGGGGGCCGCATACCGGCAGCCGAAATCGCATCCCGTGCTCGACCGTGACTGGTCGGTGACCCGCGTCACGCGTGAATCCAAGGACCGCGCCTGGCGGCAACTCGGCACCTCCGGTTCGGGCAACCATTTCGTCGAGTTTGGCCTCCTGACACTCAACGTACCGGACCAGGAACTGGGACTCGACGCCGGGCAGTATGTGGCGCTGCTGAGTCACAGCGGGAGCCGCGGTACGGGCGCTGCCGTCTGCTCGACCTACAGTGCCATCGCTCGCGCCCAGTTGCCGCGCCGATATCGTCAGCTGGATCGCCTGGCGTGGCTGAGCCTGGACACGCAGGAAGGTCAGGAGTACTGGGCGGCCATGAACCTGATGGGGGAATACGCAGCAGCCAATCATGAGATCATCCACCGCCAGGTCACGCACCTCCTGGGCGCCCAGATCGTCGCGGGCGTGGAGAACCACCACAACTTTGCCTGGAAAGAAGTGCATGGTGGACGGGAGGTGATCGTGCACCGCAAAGGCGCGACCCCGGCCCATCCCGGTGTGCTGGGCGTGATCCCCGGTTCCATGGCCGACCCCGCGTTCATCGTGCGCGGCCGGGGAAACCCTGAATCGCTCAGCTCCGCCTCGCACGGCGCCGGCCGCCGCATGTCGCGCACCCAGGCACGCAACACGTACAATTGGAAAGCGGTCAGACAGGAACTGCAGGCACGCGGTATTCACGTGCTGTCCGCCGGGGCCGACGAGGTGCCCAACGTCTACAAGGACATCCGAGCGGTGATGCGGCAGCAGGCAAATCTGGTCGTCATCGTGGCCCAGTTCGATCCGAAGATCGTCAAGATGTGCGACGACGGCAGCCGGGCGGAAGACTGATCGTTGGTTGCCGCCCCGTGCCCGATGTGTAGCCTCCAGCCTTCACGCGTCCGGCACTCGGAGTCAGAAACTGGCCCCCCCGCTGACTGCGAGACCTCCGTCCCTTATGCTGGTGTCGTTCACGTGGTGGTCACGCGTCTGCCACCGGGCCAGGGACTTGACCGATCGCTGATCAGGAACACCGCCATGAAGATCGTGCGTTGTCTCGATGCTGCCGGAACTGCGCAGTGGGCGTGTCGCCATCCGGACGGGAGTGCCACACGGCTGGAAGGGGATCCGTTCGGGTCGCTGCGCGACACGGGCGAGCGGGTGACCACCGGCAGTCTGTTAGCGCCGCTGGTGCCGTCGGCCATTCTGTGCGTGGGGCTGAATTACCGCCAGCACGCCGTCGAGACTGGTGTACCGCTGCCGAAGTTCCCCGTGTTGTTCATGAAGACTCCGGCGGCTGTCCAACGTCCCGGGGGCCCGATCCTGCTGCCCCGGCATCTGCGCAGCACGGAGGTGGACTATGAGTGTGAACTGGCGGTGGTCATCGGCAAGACCTGCAAGAACGTGTCGCGGGATGCGGCGCTGGACTATATCCTGGGCTACACCTGCGCCAACGACGTCAGCGCGCGCGACTGGCAGATCAAATGGGGCGGGAGTCAGTGGTGCCGCGGCAAGAGCTTCGACACGTTCTGCCCGCTCGGACCGTGGATCGTGACGGCGGACGAGATTCCGGATCCGAACGACCTGCGCATCCGGACAATCCTCAATGGCACCGTCATGCAGGATTGCCGCACCAACGACATGATCTTCGACATTCCGGCCTTGATCGAGTTCTTCAGCGGCAGCACGACGCTTGCGCCCGGCACGGTGATTCTGACCGGCACGCCGCAGGGAGTAGGCTTTGCACGCACACCGCCGGTGTACCTGCAGGCGGGGGACACGGTCACGATCGAGATTGAACGCATTGGCGAGTTGACCAATCCGGTCGAGCAGGAAGTGTGAGGGGCGGGTGACGGGGGACGTCTGCGAGGGCACGTTTCGTCCGAGCCGGCCGCGACAGCACCGGGACAGATTTTCTGGGGATCAACGGGATGTCTCAAACAAGGTGGACGCTGGCCGCATCGCTGCTGCTCCTCAACGCGGCTGCTGCGCAGCTGAGCGCAGAGAACTGGTCGCGCTTCCGCGGCGAGAATGGATCGGGAGTGAGCGCGTCGACGGGGCTACCGGCGGAGTTCGGTCCGGAGAAGAACGTGGCGTGGGCCATCGATGCGCTCGCCGGCACGTCGTCGCCGGTGATCGTCAACGGCCGGCTCTACCTGACATCCTTCGCCGCTGCGGACCGCGTGCTCCAGTGCCTGGACGCGCAGTCCGGTCGGGAGTTGTGGCGGCAGACGGTGCCGAAGACGCGCGACGAGAACATGAGTCCTCCCAACGGACCAGCCACCTGCACGCCCGCCGCCGACGAGCGCAACGTGGTGGTGTTCTTTCCCGACGCGGCCTTGTTGTGCTACTCCGACACCGGCCAACTGCGCTGGCGCGCGAAGGTAGGTCCGTTTCACGGCATGCACGGAGTCGCCAATTCGCCGATCATCGTCGGTGACAGAGTGTTCCTGCTGGCCGACCAGATTCAGGGCTCGTATATCGCGGCCTATGACCTGGCGTCTGGCACCCAGCTTTGGAGAGTGGATCGCATCAACGGCGTCACCGGCGCGTACTCGACTCCCTGCGCGGTGACCGGTGCAGACGGTAATCCGCTCATTCTGGCCAGTGGCCCGCAAGGGCTGTTCGCCTACCGCGCGGCCAGCGGCGAGATCGCGTTTTCGGTGCCCGGCGTGGCCAACGCACCGGTGGCCGTGCCCGTCGTGGCCGGGACGACCGTCTATCTGTGCGAGCCGCAGGGTGGCGTCGAACCGATGGCGGTCTATAGTGAAATGCTCGACGCGAACAAAGACGGCAAATTCGCGCTGGAGGAGGCCCAGCAGAGCGTGGCCATGTTCCGCATGCTGGAGAGCATGGATCGCCGCTGGGGCAACGGCGATGGGGTGGTGGAGGAGGCGGAGTGGAATGCAGCGTTCGGCACCATGCTGAACAAGGCCGGGCTGGTGGCCATCAGCCTCCCCGCCGCCGGCACCACCGGCGAGCCGCAGGTGCTCTGGAACTACCAGAAAGGAGTTCCCTACGTGGCCTCGCCCATCCATTACGACGGCATCCTTTACCTGATCAACGACCAGGGAGTCTGCACGGCGGTCCAGGCACAGGATGGTCAGATCCTGAAGACCGGACGGCTGAAAAAGGGCGGAGCCAGATTTTACGCCTCGCCGGTCGCCGCCGACGGCAAGATCTTCGTCGTCGATACAGACGGGCGGCTCACGGTGCTCAAGGCCGGCACGCAATGGGAAGAACTGTCCGCCACGGATCTCGGGGAAGCGGTTGTCGCCAGCCCGGCTATCTGCGACGGTCGGATCTTCGTGCGGACCGCCAGCAGATTGTACTGCTTCAGCCAGCAGGGACAATGAGCGTGCACGGCCGGTGGTGTCGCGGGTCCTCTCCGTGCTGGTCGCTCGGCGCCCGGTACTCCTATGCCGGCGGCTGTTCATGACGAGGAGTTGGCCGCGGCCCGGGCGATCGAGAAATAGGATTCAAGTCCCGATAGCAGGATGTGGACTGCGATGACGCACAGCACCATGCCCATGAGTCGCTCGGTGGCCACGACCCCGCGGCGGCCCAGAAAGTGCGCGAGCCGATTTCCCAGCAGCAAGGTCGCCAGCGATCCGCTCCAGGCGAGCACGACAGCTGCTGTAGCGCCCGGCATGGAGATTGGATCCGGGCGGGCCGACGTGAAGAGCATGACCACCGCAACGGCACTCGGGCCCGCAATCAACGGAATGGCCAGCGGGACGACAAACGGTTCACCGGCGAATTCGTCCTCGCCCATGATCCCGCCGCGTGTGGGGAAGATCATGCGGAGTGACATCAGGAAGATGACTACGCCACCGGCGATCTCCAGTTCCGGACCGTGAATGCCCAGGACGTTCAGCACCGGGCGGCCGAAGTACAGGAAGAACAGCAGCACGGCTAGCGCAATCAGGTTCTCACGCACAATCACCCACGTCCGCCGGCGAGCGGCAGTGTCTTTGAGCAGCGTGATCAGGATCGGGGTGTTGCCGACGGGATCCAGAATCAGGTACAGCATCAATGCCCCGGCCCCAATCGTCATTGTCGTGTCTCCCTCCCAACTCCCAACTCCCGGCACCATGTCGGCCGAGACACGGCTCGAAGCAGGTCAGCGCCCGAGCCACTGCGGAAACTGATCGTCCACTGGCCATGCCGGCACAGCATCCACCGCCTGGTGGACCAGCGAGTCGATCTTGTCGGCCGGCGTTGCCCCGTCCACAGTTGCCGACGTGTTGAACAACACGGCCCAGCAGAACCGATCGTGGCGTATGACCAGGAGCGTGGAACTCCCCGCAAAGCCGCCCGCGTGCCACAGGTTATGGCGGCCCGCGCTGCCAGCCGGCCGGACGGACCAGCCCAGCCCGTAGTAGTGCGGGCGGGGCGAGTTGTCGTCGTCCACGCCGGCAGCGCCCGGGGGCCGGGCGGTCATCGCCGTGTACGAGGGGAGTGACAGCAGTCCGTGCGGCGCGGGATCCTGTATCCGGCTCGCAAATCGCACGAGGTCGATGGCGGACGCAATCCAGCCGCCGTGCGCGTCCATCGCCTCCAGACACCACGTACCATAAGGACCCGGTACGGTCGTCGCCCCTCCCGCGGCTTCCACCACGGACGGTCCGGTCTGAGCGGTCGGGTCGATGTAACCGACTTCGCCGTCCGCACGCCCGGCCGGAGTCGTGCGGCCGATCCGCATGCGGTCAATTCCCAGCGGGGCCAGGAGCCTGGTCCGCACGTGCGTTTCGTAGTCGGTGCCCGACACGTGTTCGATCACGCGGCCCAGCAGGCAGTAGCCGAAATTGGAATAGGCGTACCGGGCACCGGGGTCAAAATCCAGGTGCTGATCCACCATGAACCGAATGATGTCGCGCGGGCCGGGCGGAGAGGGAATGCCCAGACGGGCCGCGATCTCAGTCGAACGAAACATGGGGTCCTGGGAGAACTCGCGGTCCCAGCCGCCCCGATGCTGCAGCAGGTGCCGCACCGTCACGTCATGCCAGCGCGGGTCCCGGCACGACGCCGTTGCCGGCCCCGGGAGCGGCGGCAGCAGGTCGCTCACGCGGTCGTCAAGATGCAACTTGCCCTGGTCGACCAGCTGCAGAACCGCGACCGCCGTGATCGGCTTCGAAATGCTGGCGATTCGAAACAACGAGTCAGGCTGGACCCGCTCCGTGCGTTCTGCGTCGGCATAGCCAAACCCGCGCGCGTACACTAACCGCCCCTCTTGGGCGACTGCCAGCGCCGCGCCAGGAAGGCCGTTGTCACGGATGAACGATCGCATCAGCTGGTCCAGGCTGACCAGTGCCACACACGACGTGCCCGTTTCCGGCACGGCTGACGTCCCGTTCGTTTCCTCGGCAGGCGTTCGAGAGGCGAGCAGGAGGATGAACAGCATGCTCCACCCGGCACATACGCGCGGGCGACGTGGCGGCGGGATTCGGTCCATGCGGATCCTCGCAGGCATTGCTGCACCGGCCGGCGCGGCAGGTGCCCGGGCCGGCGCGGCGGACATTCAGCGCGGAAATACAAACAGCCAGGGTGCGAAGCAGAATACCGGGATCAGGATCGCCAGACAGCCAATCACCGTCCGCACACGCCCTAACGGAACCCGGTCATCCCGTGTCGGTGGATGATCCGGACCGATGAACAGGACCAACGCGATCATCAATATCCAGTTCCACTGTTGCGAGATGACGACAAACCCAATGGCCAGCAGGATGAACCCACGTGCGACCCAATGCGCGCGCTTGCCGAACAATGTGTACACCACGTGCCCGCCATCGAGCTGGCTCACCGGCAGCATGTTCAGGCCGGTGACCAGGAAGCCAACCCAACCGGCCATGAAGTAGGGATTGAGCTGATGAAAGTAGATCAGTCGTCCCGGCTCATAGCCGGGCGGCTGAATCACCTGCAGGGCGATGCGGACAAACAGCGGCAGGTCGACGGCGAACGGTCCGTACGCCATGTGGGTCAGATCCAGCCGCGCGATCCCGACACACATGATGGGCACGGCTACCAGCAGGCCCGCCAGCGGGCCGGCCAAGCCGATGTCGAACATCTCGCGGCGATTGGCGCGCAGGCCGTCCATGCCGATCACCGCCCCCATGGTGCCGATCGGCGAAATGGGGAGCGGAATGAAGTAGGGCAGACTCGCCGGGATCCGGTACCGAAGCGTAGCCAGAAAGTGCCCCATCTCGTGCATCAGCAGAATGCCCACCAGGCAGACCATGTAGATGAGTCCGTCCAGCCCGTTGGTAACCAGCAGCCGGCGCAGCGACGGAGGGCCCGGCGAGACGAACGGGACCCACGGCAGCCAATCACTTACCCCGACCCAGAACGTCGACAGGCAGGTGGCCACGAAGAGGATGACGGGCAACCGCACCCGCCGGCGCCGCACAGGCCGCCGGAATTCGACGCTTAATTCCAACGCGTCGCCCGCCTCCGACCCAACTGGCAATGGGGGCGACGTGCGCACGGCCGCACCCGGGCCGTCTCGCGGCACTCGCCCCTCCGCCCCCTGCGACTCGGACGCCCGCACCACCGGATCGCCCGGTGAGTCCTGCAGCGGATCACGGTCTCGCATTCCCATGGCGGGCTCGGTCGGCTCCATCTCGGGCACGTTCGACTGGTCCGTTGTGCTCATAGTAAAAGAATAGCAGACACGGACTGAATCGCCCATCGTGTCCCACCCTCCCCCGCTATCCTCTCTCCTCTCTCCTCTCTCTTTTCTCATTCTCCCCCCCTTTCGGCAAATGGTCTTTGCACTGCGTGAGGATTCTGGTACTTAGCACCACCCGAACCCGACTTTCGGGGCGGCATTTGCGCGGCGGGTCAACTCAGGACGAGCCAGCGTCGCGTAGCGTGCGAACATTCGACCGTTTTCTCGGCTCATGGAATGGCTGGGGCGAGTGTCATGAATCGCTTGAGCGTGCGTTTGTCAATTGTCGGTGCAGTGGTGACGCTGGGTGCCGCAGCCGCTGCGCTGCAGGTGCTTTCCCCGGGCGACGTGGACCAGCCGGCGGGCGATGCGGGCCAGCAGCAGGTGGGGCAGGTGGATCCGGCCAGTTCTCCGACGCCGATCCGCACGGACGACGTGGCGGACAGCGATCCGGTTGGCACTCTGGAACCGCCGCCTGCTTCCGCGTTTACGCGCCCGCGGCCGCTGCGGACGGTCTCGCACGAGGACGCGACCGGCGGGAGCGGCTCAGCTTTCCCCACTGCGGATCCGATTCCCACACTTGGTGACAACAATGCGTCATCTCCCGCGTATTCAGCCTATGCGCTGCCGGCGCGTGAATCTGACGGAGACAGTGCCGGCAACAACCTGGACCAACCTGGCGACCTGTCCGGAGCGCCGGCAGACGCTGGTCACACGGACCGTGTTGGCGGGCCCGCGGTGGACGAACCGTCATCGCCGGTAGCGAGTACCGCCGTTCCCGAGGCACCGCAGTACGAGATCGGCGTGGAGGAACCGGGGGTCTCGGCAGCGGCCGCTGCGCCTGTCGACCGTTCGGGTACGCCTGCGGGCCCGCCCGCCCCGCCGCCGGCATCGGCGTTTCCACTGCTCAATACCGAGAGGCCCACGGCCAGCGCGAGCGATTCGCCTGTAACGGCCGCGTCGCCCGCCGACCCGTATCCCAGCACGACGCCCGCAGCGTCCGACCGGTATCCGAGCATGGTGCCGACTCAGCCTGCGACCAACGGCACAGGATCGTCGGCGAGCGCGTCCGCATCGCCCGAGGTGGGTGGGGCGGAATCTGCCGCGACAGCCGGCAGCGGTGCAACACTCAGTCCCGGCCCGGGAATGACGCGGGCCGGTGCCGCCGATCTCTATCCTGCAACCGCCAAGGGCAGCGGGCCGGAACTCCCGGAGTCGCGTGGCGTGGAGTCCTATCCGTCGACGAGCGACGTGGGGACGCGATCGCTGGCAACCAGCCCGGCGGTACAGGCCGGGGCTGCGCCGCCAGTTGGTGCGGCCGTCCTGAACGCTCAATCGGCTGTGCCTTCTGCCCTCGCGTCGGATGTGCCGGGCGATCGGGCACTGGAAGGTCAGCAGTCGCCGGCGATCGTGCTGGAGAAGACAGCGCCGGACGAAATCCAGGTGGAGCGGAAGGCGACATTCCAGATCCGCGTCCGAAATGTCGGCAACGCGGCGGCGCACAACGTCATCGTGGTCGATCGGGTGCCGCGGGGCACTGAGTACGTCGATGCGGTTCCGGAGTGCTCGCCGACGGCGGACGGGATGCTGGTGTGGAACCTGCAGACGGTGCAGGCGAATGAAGAGGTCATCCTCGCGGTGAATCTGTTGCCGAAAGTGGCCGGCGAGATTGGCAGCGTGGCGCAGGTAGCGTTTCAAGCGCAGGCCTCGGTGCGGACCATCTGCACGAAACCGCAACTGTCGCTGGCGCTGACGGCCCCGGAGCAGGTGCTTATCGGCACGACCGCCAACTTTGAAATCGTCGTGACGAATACCGGCTCCGGAGCGGCCACGAAGGTGGTGATCGAGGAAGACGTACCCGAGGGCTTTACGCACGCTGCCGGCCGGCAGCTGGAACATGAAATCGGAACGCTGCTCCCCCAGGAGTCGCGCCGGCTCACCTTGGCGCTGGAGGCCAGCAAGCCGGGGGTGTACGAGAATCGGCTCACGGTACGCGGCGAGGGCAACCTGCTCGAGGAAGACCTGCGGCCGATCGAGGTGGCCACGCCGAAACTGGAACTCTCGATGCAGGGTCCGGCGCTGCGGTACCTGGACCGGCAGGCCACGTACGTGGTGCGGATGGCCAACCCGGGGACCGCACCGGCCCGCAATGTGGAACTGGTGACCTATCTTCCCAAAGGCATGAAGTACGTCACGAGCGACAACCACGGCCAGTATGATTCGCAGACTCACGCCGTGTACTGGAGCCTGGAGGAACTGCCGGCCGAGAAGCAGGGGGACGTCCACCTCACCGTGCTGCCGATCGAACCGGGCAACCACAAGCTGAAGGCCGACGGGCACGCCGAACTGGGGCTGCAGCACACGTGCGAACACGAAGTGGTGGTGGAAGGGCTGGCTGCCCCGGCGTTCTCCGTCGCGGATGTTGCCGATCCCATCGAAGTGGGCAGCGACACGACCTACGAAATACGCGTACACAACCGAGGCTCGAAAGCCGACAGCGACATCCGGGTCGTGGCCGAACTGCCGCCCGGGATGGCGCCCACTGCCGGGGACGGTCCGGTCCCGGCCACAGTGCAGGGACAGCAGGTTGTATTCAGCCCGCTGGCGCGGCTGGCGCCGGACGAGGAAGCGGTGTTCAAGATCCATGCCACGGGCCAGACAGTCGGGGATCATCTGATCCGCGTGCAGCTGCAGAGCGCTGAAGTGCGGGTGCCGGTGACCAAGGAAGAAATCACACGCGTGTACACCGATCAGTGACCGGCGGCTCCCGGCCACACCCCGATTCGGGTAGAATCAGCCCCGGTGTCAACGGCTGCTCTCTGCCTCGCCATCGGCCCGGTCGCTACCCATGCCTTTTCACGTCACCTGTATCTGCGGACAGCGGATGGTAGTTCCCGACGATCGGTCGGGTGATGTGGTGCACTGCCCGCAGTGCGACCGCGCGCTGGACATCCCTGTGGTCGCGGCGCCGCTCCCGCCGCCGCCGTTGCCCGCTGACGCGGACGACCAGCTGCCGCTGCCGGTTGTCGTGGATCCGCTGGCTGCGGCCCCGGTGCACGTGCCCGGCGACCGCGATCGTCGCCTGGCCTGCGCCATCGGCTGGTCGCTTGCTGTGCTCGCCCTGTTGAATGCTGCGCCGGCGGCCACTGTGTTGTTCCGCCCCCCGGGCTCCGGCGTGGCCGGCCTCGAACCGTGGGCTGCCGGCATCCTGCTCCTGGGCATCCTGCAGCTGTGCTATGCCTTCTATCTGCTGCAGGTGCCCGATTGGAGCTCGGCGCGGGTCGTCTCCTTCGTGGCGCTCGCCATCGCCACGCTGTATGCCCTGGCCGCCGGCATGCGGTCGCTGGCTTCTCCGGGCCATCGCATCATGGAATTACTGGCGCTCGACGACAATCGGTTCTCTACACGCCAGGAAACCCTGTGGTGCTTCGCCATGGCCCTGCTGACCGGCACGCTCAGCTATCTCGCCGGCCGGGTCAGCAGCCAGTGGGCGCGACGCGCGCGGCAGACGCACGACGAGCGATCAGCGGCCACGGGCCAGCGGACGGGACGCTAAGGTGTGGGACGGCGCAGCACGACCTGGCACGGCCAGTCACCCGGCGCACGCCGCCAGGCGGTGCGACGCTTGGTGTGCGGCCGATGCGGCGCCGGCGCCTACAAGGCACTCCACCGGTCGAAATCCACCCGCACGGCCGGTCGGGGAAGCAGGCCATAGATGCCGCGCGTGAAGATCAGGTCGATCATGTCGTTCGAGTGCAGCAGGCGGCTCTTCGGCACCAGCACAATGTCGCTGTCGCGCAGCCAGATGTCCTGGGCCGGACAGACGCTCTTGCCGAGCAAGGCATCGCGCAAATCCAGCGTCGTGGCGATCAGCTGCCAGTTCTCTGTGCGGCGGAAGACCACCACCTGACGCAGTTGGCTGCCGTGGTGCCAGCCTCCCGCCAGCGCGAGCGCCTGCATGACGGTGGTGGGCGCTTCGAGCGTGAACCGACCTGGCCGCCGCACTTCGCCCAGCACGAACAGGTAGCGGGGGGCACGCTCGAGCAGACGCGGCGTGACGTCGATGCCCGGCACGATCTGCGCGTAACGCTCGTCAATCTCCTGCTTGAGCTCATCGAGCGAGAGTCCCTGCGCGGGAGTCGAACCGATGGCCGGCAGTTGAATGGTGCCGTCCGGCCCCACACACGCGCGCTGAGTCTGGCGGCCGCCCGGTGCGCACTGGCCGTCAAGGGCCGCCCGCAGGTCCTCCAGCCGAGTGTTGACCGTTACCGGAGTGACCGTGATGGCGGGCACCTTGAGGTACTGCCCGTACCGCTCCTCCAGCTCGCCGCGGAGTTCCTCGACGGTGCGCCGGGCCGCACGCACTTGACCGAGCATAGGCAGCGTAACCATGCCATCCGGCTGCACAACCAGTTCACGATCCAACGCCGGATCATTCACCGACTCCACCCGGATCCGGTCGCCCACATTCAGTTCGTAGGGCTGATTCGTCTCCTCACGCGTGACCCGATACACGCATTCCAGCTGGTCACCGACGCGGAGCCAGTA